>CALCGO010000519.1 GCA_937901055.1 uncultured Rhodobacterales bacterium | reverse complement strand
TGAGATTAAACCGCCTTCTTATAGGCCCAATTTACAGCAAATTCTGGACTTGACCACTATTTTTCTCGGCCTAGCACCGTTTGTGCCAGAACCCCATGTTTGGCAAAAACTGAAAATGCTGGCGGTTGGCGATCTGGTTAAGCCGATCGACATCTTCGATTTGCTGTTCCACACAGCTCCGGGAATGATACTGCTTGCCAAGGTTTACCGGCATAAAACGGGTGCTGACCAAAACGAGGGTTAACAATGTATAAAGACAATCATCTATTAGCGCAGTTGCGGTCGGCATCTTTGGGTCGCGGCGATGATGTTTTTGTACAAGGGCAGGGCGGTCGTACTTTCGATGCATTCTTTGCGAATGCAGAACGGTATGCCGCGTTGCTTGCCGCTAAGGGTGTCGAGCCGGGTGATCGCGTTGCGGTTCAGGTTAACAAATCTTTGGAGGCACTGGAGCTTTATCTCGGCACGGTTATGACTGGTGCGGTCTTTTTGCCGCTTAATCCCGACTACACAGCCTCCGAGATTGCGTATTTCTTGCAAGACGCGACCCCGCATATGTTCGTGCATGACCCCTCGCGAAAATCCGAGATGCAAGCCGCGGCGCAGGCAGCCGATGTGGCGCACGTGATGACACTGGATGCGGCGGGCGGCGGAACGCTAGGTGACACGGCAAAGGCCATGCCTGACGGCTTCGTGCCCGTTGCACGAACCGCTGACGATTTGGCCGCCATTCTTTATACATCCGGTACGACCGGACGGTCCAAAGGCGCGATGCTGACGCACGGTGCGCTCGCCTCCAACACTGCAACCTTGGTTGACTACTGGCGATTTACGCCAGACGACGTATTGATCCATGCACTGCCGATATTCCATACCCACGGATTGTTTGTGGCCACAAACGTGGCGCTCATGGCGGCCGCTGCGATGATATTCCTTCCCAAGTTTAGTCCGGATGCGATATTCGCGGCTATGCCAATTGCCACCACGCTGATGGGCGTCCCAACCTTCTATACCCGCTTGCTGGATGATCCACGTCTAACCAAGGACATCACGAAAAATATGCGGTTGTTCATATCGGGCTCGGCCCCGCTGTTGGCGGAAACGCATGAGCGGTGGACCGAACGCACAGATCACAAAATTCTGGAGCGTTATGGAATGACCGAAACCAATATGAATACCTCGAATCCCTACGATGGGGCGCGCAAACCGGGCACAGTCGGCTTGCCTTTACCGGGCGTCGAAGTAAAAATTATGGATGGTAGCGGGGCGGAGCTTGGTGTCGATGAAATCGGCTCAATCGAAGTGCGCGGCGACAATGTGTTTGCCGGCTACTGGCAGATGCCGGAAAAGACCGCAGAAGAACTTCGTGAAGATGGTTGGTTCGTCACCGGCGATTTGGGGGTGCGGGACAAGGATGGGTACGTCTCTATCGTCGGGCGATCAAAAGATCTTATCATTTCGGGCGGCTTCAACGTTTACCCAAAAGAAGTGGAGGTCATAATTGACGATTTACCCGACGTATTGGAAAGCGCTGTGATTGGCGTACCGCACGCCGATTTCGGCGAAGCTGTCGTGGCCGTTGTTGTGGCACGTGATCCTGCGTTGACGGCTGAAACAATCAGTCTTGCGACAGCCGGAAAGCTTGCGCGGTTCAAATGCCCTAAAAGCGTCTTGATTGTTGATGCTTTGCCGCGCAACACGATGGGAAAAGTTCAAAAAAAATCTCTGCGCGAAGAATACAACAACCTGTTCAACTAGTTTGACACCTTAGCTCCAACGATTGTGTAGCCAATACCATTGCCCCGGATTACGTCGCACTTGTGCTGTCAGGCTGTCATTGGCCGCTTGCGTCATGGTGGTGGCGTCTGTGTGCGCAATTGGGGCCTCGAACACGATATCCACGTCTAACGAGCCATTGCGCCGTGTACCGTAAACTGGAATCATAGGCAGATTATACTTCAACGCGACACTCGCCGCCGCGGTGGAGGTTAGGGCTGGCTGCCCCATGAAGTCCAACAGTTCACCTTTGCCAAAGCGTTGATCCAGAAGAATGGCCACCATTCCGCCAGCACGAACATGGCGGACCATATCGGTTGTGCCGCGTCGTCCGCTGGGAAAAGCGGGTTTGCCCGCGTGCTCGATCTGGGGAACGAATATATGATCAAAGTAATGGTTGTTGCTTGGTCGATAAATCGCCCCAACTTCCATCCCTTCGGATTTCAAGTAATGTCGCGCGGCGTCCCACTGCCCAAAATGCCCCGAAACGATGATCGCGCCAGTTTTTGCCGCGGCAGCATCGCGCAAGACCTTCAGGCCGGGGCCGGACGCGTGGCGCAATTCCGGTGACTTCTGGCATAGGTCATTGTTCAGAATTTCCACAAACGATCGGCCGAAATTCCCGCCAACTGCTTTGGTAATCTGCCGGATTTCGCTGTGCGTCATGTCGGGGTAAATGTTGCGAAGGTTATCCTCGATGCGTTGACGTGCAGGTTTCACGTTGGCAATCATAGTGCCCAGAAATCCACCACCGCGGGTAACAGCTTGCCTGAACGGAAGAACCTTAAGGGCGCCCAGAAAGATACGAACCATCGCATACTCGATAGCATATCTAAAATTTCTTGGACGTTTCCTGAGCATTCAAGGTTCTCGTTCCTACGGTCTTGCGAAACGTGCAAATTTGCACAAAAAAGGCGGGCATTTACACCCGCCTTTGAATTCTGGATGATTATTGCTGTTTAAGCGGGTTAATCATCATCACCATTTGGCGACCTTCCATCTTGGGCATCATATCAATTTTGCCCAACTCTGTTATGTCGTCAGCCACGCGGTGCAACAATTTGCGACCCAAATCCAAATGCGCCATTTCACGGCCGCGGAAACGCAGGGTCACCTTTACCTTGTCGCCGTTTTCAAGGAACTTGAACACGTTGCGCATTTTCACGTCGTAATCGTGCGTATCGGTGTTCGGGCGGAATTTGACTTCCTTAACCTCGATAATCTTCTGCTTTTTACGCGCCTCGGAATCACGTTTCTGCTGTTCATATTTGAACTTGCCGAAATCCATGATCTTCACGACGGGCGGTTTCGCATTTGGGGAAATTTCCACCAAATCGAGTCCAACCTCTTGCGCCATTTCCAACCCTTGTGCGGGGGAA
>CALCGO010000518.1 GCA_937901055.1 uncultured Rhodobacterales bacterium | reverse complement strand
ACTTGCAAAACCGCCGAACCCGAAGAACGGACCATGACCCTCGGCCATGAGGTGGCCTGTTTCATGGCAACAGCCCCATCCAATGAGGGGCAATCATGAACCCACGTTTCATACTGCAAAAACTGGCCCGCGCCCTTTTGACGGTTATTCTGATAGTGACCACGGTTTTCGTGGTGCTGCGTATGACGGGCGATCCGGCGATGTATGTGCTGGGGCTTGAAGCTGATCCACGCGCGCTGGAGCAGTTTCGCGAAAAGTGGGGCCTAAACGATCCGATCTGGCAGCAGTACCTGAGGTTCTTGTCGAATTGTTTGCGGGGGGATTTTGGCTATTCCTACTTTGAAGAACGCGACGCCATGACAGCTGTAATGGAGCGGGTTCCCAAAACGATTCTGCTTATGGGAGCCACGGCTATTTTCACAATGCTCGTCGGTATTCCGATGGGCGTTCTGGCAGCCATCCATCGCAACAGCTGGATCGACCGTTTTACCATGACAGCCTCTGTGGCCGGGTTCAGTTTGCCCAATTTTGTCCTCGGGATTTTCCTGATCCTCGTATTTGCGGTCTATCTGCGGTGGTTGCCGACAGGCGGAAGCGGCACGTGGCAGCATCTGGTTTTGCCCGTGCTGACAATGGGCTTGGCGGAAGCCGCGGTTTTTGCCCGCTTTACCCGATCTGCGATGCTAGAGGCGCTCAACCAGCCCTATATGCGCACGGCCCGCGCCAAGGGTCTGCGCCGCAACTCGGCTGTCTGGAAGCACGCTTTGCCCAATGCAGCCATCCCCCTAGTGACCATCACCGGATTTTTTGTCGGCACACTGATCGCGGGCGGCGTTGTCACGGAAACGGTGTTTTCCTGGCCCGGTCTGGGGCGATTGCTAATCACATCAGTGTCCAATCGTGATTTGGCGGTGGTGCAGATCATCGTGATGTTCATCGCGGTATCAATGGTTGTTACCAACCTGATCATTGATCTGCTTTATGGCTGGTTAGACCCTCGGGTCGGCAGCGCAAGGTCTGGAGAGTAAGGCATGAGCAATCAAGATCTCACAGCACGGCCACCAATCAGAGTGCCCTTCGTCATCGGGCTGTCCTTTGGCTGGCTGATCGGAATGATTATCATCGCCCTCACACTCGACCTGTGGCAGCCACACGACTTTCAGGCGATGAATCTGCGCGCACGTTTTTCCCCACCTGTCTGGATGGAGGGTGGCAGTTGGAGCCACGTCTTTGGTACGGACAATCTGGGACGTGATGTTCTCAGCCGCCTTGTGGTTTCTATACGCATCAGTCTTCTGGTGGCACTTCTGGGGACGGTAATCGGTGCAGTGCTGGGAACAGTAATCGGATTGCTGGCAGCTCGCTTTGGCGGGCTTATCGATGATCTAGTGATGGTCGGGATCGACTATCAAGCGGCTTTGCCTTTTATGATCCTTGCGCTGGCGGTTGTCGCCTTTGCAGGCAACAGTCTGACTCTGTTTATTCTGCTGATGGGCCTTTACGGTTGGGAACGTTATGCCCGCATCGCACGCGGGTTGGCCTTGTCTGCGATGACGCAAGGCTACGCGGTGGCCGTCAAGACGCTCGGGGCGTCGCCCCTTCGCATTTATGGTCGCCACATCCTGCCCAATATCGCCAATGCGCTGATCGTGAATATGACGCTGAATTTTCCGCAGACGATCATGCTGGAAACATCTCTCAGCTTTCTTGGATTGGGTATTCAACCGCCCATGACTAGCCTGGGTAATATGGTTGGTTTTGGTCGTGACTTTTTATTGAACGCCTGGTGGCTTGCCACCATTCCGGCTTTGGTGATTTTCGTTACAACACTGGCATTCGCGCTGGTTGGTGACTGGGTGCGTGACCAGTTGGATCCAACCAGCCGATGATCACACCACTAATGAAGGAAAGTCCACGATGACCACTGACCCGTTCAAGCTGCCAGGCACATTCTGGCGCGGCAATATACATACGCATTCGACCCGCTCGGACGGTGTGTTGGACCCCAAGGAAGTGGCCCGTCGTTACAAGGCAGAAGGCTATGATTTTCTAGCCATTACCGATCATTTCTTGGGGCGCTTCGATTATCCGCTGACCGACATCAGTTCATGCGAGGATGAGCATTTCGCGACGATCCTTGGGGCTGAGCTTCATACCGGCGCCATGGAGAACGGAGAGATCTGGCATATCCTTGCGGTGGGTTTGCCTGCGGATTTTACACCGGCGAACGTGTCCGACTTCCAGCCTGAAGGTGATCACGAAACTGGCCCCGAGATAGCGCAACGTGCCCGAGATGCCGGCGCTTTCGTTGCTGTCGCGCATCCCGATTGGTCGCAAATGACTCTGGCGGACGCCGCATCAATTGAGGCGGCTCATGCGGTCGAAGTCTACAACCACGGCTGCTTTGCCGGTTGCGACCGGGGGTATGGCTTTCATATCTACGAACGGCTTCTCGCCTCTGGGCGTAAGCTGACGCTTTGCGCCACCGATGACGCACATTTCAATGAGCCTGATTACTTTGGCGGCTGGGTTATGGTCAAAGCCGAAACCAACACATCTGAGGCCTTATTGGCGGCTCTGAAGGATGGTGCGTTCTATTCCTCGACCGGGCCGGAATTTCACGATGTTGTCTGGGGGGAGGATCAGGTTGAGGTTGCGACATCCGCAGTAAGCACCGTCATTTTGCAAGGCAAAAGCACCCGCACTGTCGTCCGCCACGGAAACTCGATGACGCGTACGGTCCTGTCATTTGATAAACTGGCCGTTTCTCCGTGGTTACGCGTCACCATTGTTGATGCGGCAGGCAAACGGGCTTGGACAAACCCGGTCTGGCGTTCGTAGATTATTTGGGCAGCGAGATAATGAACAATAAACAAAACCGGATACAGCCACTTGAGGCCGATCTTGGAAGTGCAAAACCTCTGGCTTGGATCAACCCTAAGCGCGATGTTGCAGCGCTTGAGAGTGGTGAGTTCCGCAAAACTGACATTGATGACGCAGCCGCGAATTGGGCTTGGTTAGCACCGCTTTTAGCCGAACTGCTACCCGAGGCTCCGGGGGGATTGATCCAATCCGAGCTCCGTTCTGTGACAACAGCCAAGGGCAATTGGCTGGTGAAATGCGATCACGCATTGCCCGCAACCGGCAGCATA
>CALCGO010000517.1 GCA_937901055.1 uncultured Rhodobacterales bacterium | reverse complement strand
ATTGGCAGATCCGCCTGCCTCGGCGGAAACAATCGACACCGCACCGTTCGGTGAAATCACGTCTTTTACAAAGTACGCGGTTTCCGAAATCATCGGACCCCACGCGGCTTCGTACCAGCCGACCGAATTGTCATCGAACAGCACCTGAAACTGGCCGTAGTTATACATATCCGGCGCGATCTCATTGGATAATCTGACACCCATACCGCGCACCTGCACTGGCATTGCGTCGGTAATTTGACACATCACATCTACATAATGAACGCCACAATCAACGATTGGCGAAGTGCTTTGCAGCAGGTTCTTATGCGTCTCCCACTCGGAGCCATGGCTTTGTTGGTTGAGGTTCATGCGAAACACGAACGGTCCGCCAAGCGATCGGGATTCAGCGATAAGACGTTGCCAGCTTGGATGATGGCGCAGAATATAACCCACAACGAGTTTTCGACCAGTCTCCACTGCTTTTTCCACCACTTTTCGGGCGTCTGCTGCATTAGCGGCCAATGGTTTTTCAACGAATACATGCGCACCAGCATCCATTGCAGCAATAGCATACTCCGCATGACTGTCCGTATAAGTGCAGACAGCTACCAGGTCGGGTTTGGTGGAATTCAAAGCTTCGGAGTACTCTGTAAACATCTGATAATCTAACAGTTCATCCGGCAACTCTAGGGCACTTCGATTCATTAGTCCGACAATCTCGAACTCGGGGTTTTCATGGTAGGCCAGCGCATGGCTGCGACCCATATTTCCCAAACCTGCGACTAGCACGCGGATCATTTAACTGCTCCGGATGTGATGCCGCGGATGAGTTGTTTGGAGAAGATGATATAAAGTATCATAACCGGCAGAATAGCCATCGATAGCGCGGATAGAACCGCGTTCCAATCTGTTACAAACTGGCCAATAAATACTTGCGAACCGAGCGTCAGCGTCTTGGTTGCTTCACCGGGCGCAAGGATCAATGGGAACCACAGGTCGTTCCAGATCGGGATCATGTTGAAAACCGCCACCGTCGCCATTGCTGGACGTACTAACGGTACGACTAATACAAAGAAAATCCGGTATTCTGACAAACCATCAATTCGGCCAGCGTCCTTAAGATCGTCGGACACCTGACGCATAAACTCGGCCAGAATAAAAATCGCCAATGGCAGCCCTTGAGCGGTGTAAACCAGTATCAGCGCGGTCAACGTGTTTACCAATCCACCAGCCACCATTATTTCCAGAATGGCCACAGTACCAAGGCGTATAGGGATCATAATGCCGATTGCGAGGTACAACCCCATCAACGTATTACCCTTAAACCGATATTCGGCCAGCGCAAAAGCCGCCATTGCGCCAAAAAGCAAGATGAAGAACAGCGAAGCCACGGTTACGATCATCGAGTTCTGGAAGTATTGCAGAAAATCGCCTTGTTTGAACACGGTCTCATATCCAACCAGCGTAAAGCTGTCCGAGTTTGGTAAAGACAGGGGATCACGGAAAATGGATTTTCGTGTCTTGAAGCTGTTGATCAAGATGACGACCACAGGGAACAGCGCGATAATCGTATAAGTTATCAACGCCACATGTGCGAACGCCAGATTTAGCGGATTGTGTTTGACTCGGTTCATCTTTGCCGCTCCTAGAACTGGTATCGACGCATGCGCGTCTGGATGCCGAACAGGTAAATACAAACCCCGATCAGAATGACCAAGAACATCATCATCGCGATGGCAGACCCCATGTTTGGATCGCCCAGTTGCATCTGGAACCCGAAGAAGGTTCGATACAAGAAGGAGCCAAGCACGTCCGTTGCGTAATTTGGCCCAGCCAGCGCCCCTTGCGTGGTGTAGATCAAATCGAACGCGTTGAAATTGGCCACGAATGTTAGGATCGAAATAATACCGATTGATGGCAGGATTAACGGAAGTTTGATTTTCCAGAAAGCAGCCATGCCGGTGATACCGTCGCATTCGCCAGCTTCCAGAACTTCGTCAGGAATAGATAATAGGGAGGCGTAGATCAGCATCATCGGAATACCGACGAATTGCCAAACAGAGATCAGTGCCAATGTCGTAAGGGCATATTCTTCTTTGCCCAACCACGGTTTAAACAGGAACTTCAAACCAACAGCATCCAGCATATCAGGGGCGATCCCCCAAAGCGGTGACAAGATCAATTTCCATGCAAAACCCACAATCACGAATGACAGGATCGTCGGGATGAAGATTGCGGTGCGGTAAAAATTCGAAAAGCGCAGGGCCGAGGACGAAAGCATCGCGGCGATGGCAATACCGAGTGGGTTTTGCACAAGCATATGGATGACAAAAAACCAGGTATTGTTCTTGAGGGCATTCCAAAAACTGCTCGACCAGCGCTCGTCGCCCAAGAGGGTTCGAAAATTGTCGAGTCCGATGAATATTTGTTCTTGGCCTACCGTCGTGAATAGCGACAGGCGTAAAGTTCCAAACAATGGTAAAATCATAAGAGCCGTATAAACTAATACAGCAGGAGCCAGAAATATCGCGATATGCCAGCGCCGTTTTGGTCGGTCTTGCGTGCTCATTTCTTCCCCCTAATTGGTTGGACCGGAGGGGTGCCTCCGGTCCGTTGTTAAAGCTTACTGCTGTGGTTCATACCAGCTAGCCAAACCGTCTTGCATATGTGCACCAGCTTCTTCTGGTGTCATGCTGCCACGAATAGCATTTGCTGACGATACCCAGTATTCATTGGCGAGGTTTGGTGTGCCGCGCGAAAGAATCTGGTGGTATGGGCGGATTGAAGAATTACAATCATTGCGCCATTCAACAATTTCTTGTGCCAGTGGATCCGACATTTCAACCGAGTGGTTGGAAAGCGAGAAGAACCCTGGAAGAGAGTTTGCATAAAGGCTAGCGAATTCAGCTGTACCAGCCCAGTTCAGGAATGTCCGAACTTCGTCAGCATTCTCTGTCGCATTGTTCATACCAAGCGCGATATCCACGTGATCCGAGATGTAGCACTCGTCGCCCGCAGCTTGAACTGGTGGGTTGAACGCGCCCATTGCGAAATCGGCCTGTGCGTTAAAGCCACTCAATTCCCAAGAACCGGCTGGGTAGATTGCAGCGCGACCAAGGGTGAATAGGTTTTGGCTGTCTGGATAAGACTGAGCCTCATATCCGTCGCCCATATATTCGCCCCAACGTGCAAGTTGTGCGTAAGGTGCGACCCATTGTGGATCGGTCAGCTTCTGGTCGCCGGCGATCACAGCCATGCGGCCTTCTTCACCCTTCCAGTAGTTCGGGCCAATGTTAGCATAGCCCATTGTGGCTGCTTCCCACTGGTCAGCAGTACCCATCGAAAGCGGGATATAGTTACCGTCTTCTTTGAAGGCATCCAGAACGGCGAAGAATTCGTCAGTCGTATTTGGAACGTCTACGCCAACTTCCTCAAACGCGTCTTTGTTGTAGATAAAGCCGTGGATAACTGACGCCATTGGCACACAAAAAGTGGCAGAACCGTCGTCTGTGCTCCAACCGGACTTGGCAACAGGGCCAAAGTTGGCCATATTTTCAAGGTCGCCGATTTCCGCCAAATGGCCAGCGTCGTAAAGCGACAGTGAGCCGTCAAATGGACGACAAGTGATTAGATCACCCGCAGTACCAGCCGCCAGCTTGGCGTTTAGAGCGGAGTTATATTGCGCTGGCGCAGTCGGTGCGAACACAACTTTGATGCCCGGATGCCCTGCCTCGAATGCTGGAATAATCGTGTTTTGCCAGATGAGCAAATCGTCGTTGCGCCAGCTTTCGATTGTGATGGTCACGTCTTGGGCAAAAGCCGCTGTGCCCAAAAATGATGTCGCCAGCAATGCGCTGACCAACTTAGTCGATTTCATTGTTCGTCTCCCTATTGCGCCAGTGGCGCGGTTTTCAGGCGTTAACCTGTGGTTACTTTGGCAATGGCGGCGCGCAAATTTTGGTCCGTCATTTCCAGATAGTTTGTTGCATCACTCAGGTCTTTTGCGCCTGATGTGATAAGGATCGCTTGTTTCACGCCCCCGTTTGCCACCTTCAGATTGTCCGAGGCGGTATTTCTGTCACAGCCTGTAATCCCCATTACGATATTCTCGGCGCGCTCCAGCAATTTGACGTTGTTAGCGATGACATTCACCATCAACCCGTCCATCACGTGGCCCAACAGCACGCCCATTAACGAAGACATCATATTAAGCGCCATTTTTTGCGCCGTACCGGCACCCAAACGGGTTGATCCGGCGATCACTTCGGGCGGGGTGGGTAGAACCACCGGGATGTCCGCGCCCGTAATCAACAAGGCGCCATCGTTGTTGGATATACCGATTGTCGTAGCGCCGCGCGCCTTGGCGATGTTCATAATTGTAACGGGATAAACGGTATTGCCACTTGCTGCCAAGCAGATCACACAATCGTTCGGCCCTATGTCGGCAGCATCCCGTGTTGCAGCAACGCCATCATCTTCGGCCTCACCTTTTGGTTTGGCCATGTCTTCCAAACCACCGGCCCGCAGAATACTGATCCTACTCGTAGATATGCCGAATGTCGGAGGAATTTCGAGACCATCTGCCAACCCCATAAGACCGGAGCTTCCTGCCGCGGCGTAAACCAGATTGCCACCCGACCGAATTGCTGTCGCCATGGCCTCGGCACCTTTTTCGAGTGCAGGGATTGCCGAACTCACCGACTTCGCCGCGGCGACTTGCCCCTCGTGCAGAATTGCAAGGATTTCGGCCCCACTCAACAGGTCGAACCCCTTTGCCTGTGCATGTGGCTGCTCGGTTTGTAGGTGCGATGTTTGACTTTCAGCCATCAATGATTCCCGTAACTTGCAATTTTCAACAATAATGCCAATTTAATACCGAATGTCCAGAAATATTTTGCATGGCCGTATATTCCGGCCTCACGACACCCTTATCGGGTCATATTTCAGAATACGCTGCAATTATCACTTCCGTTATCATCATAGGTATTGTATAGGTATTGTATGAGTAAGGAATCGAAAAGCTTGATTGTTACCGTTGACGGGGGTGGAAGCACTTGCCGTGCAAGCGTTTGCGAGGTGTCCGGGGGGGTGATTGGCACGGCCCGCGGAGGGTCTGCCAATATAACAACAGACTTCAACCACGCGCTCGCCAATATTCTGGATACTGTCCATCGTGCCTATAGTGCCGCCGGACTTGATCCCACACGAATGGTGAACGATTGGGGTTTTCTTGGCCTAGCGGGCGCAAATCTTGACGGCATGGCTGCAAAGACGGAAAATGCCCTCAACTTCAGCCGTGTCAAAGTAACGTCGGATCGTGAAATTACGGTGCAAGGCGCGATGGGCGACGAAGATGGGACGGTTGCTGCGATTGGCACCGGCTCTTTCTTCGTTAGCCGTCAAAAGGAAAAGGTATTAAGTATCGGCGGCTGGGGTTTTCAGCTTGGCGATGATGGCGGCGGGGCGTTTCTGGGCCGGAAACTGCTCCGTCGAACTATTCATGCCTATGACGAGATTATTCCACATAGTCCGCTAACCCGCGCGGTTCTTCAGCGTTTCGGGGGCACCCCGCAGGGGCTGGTCGCGTTTGTTCAGGCCGCATCGCCGATGGATTACGGCAGCTTCGCCCCCGATCTGATCAAGGCGTATTACGCGGGTGACACGGTAGCCATTGAAATCGTCGATGCGGCGGTATCATCGCTGCATCACACGCTGGATGTATTAAATACAAAGGCAACCGGGGCGCTCTATATGCTCGGCGGGTTAGGTGCGGCATATACCAAATTGTTGCGACCGGAGTATCAAGCACTTTGCGCCACCCCAAAAGGCGACGCTTCGGACGGCGCTTTTTCGTTGGCGCAGCGGTTATGGGCGGGAGATTCGGAATGAGTGTTAAGCAGGTTTTTGATCCCTCGTTGTGGCTATCCCCAACTGGCGGGCCGCGATACATACAGCTACGGCGCCGCATAGAGAATGCGATTGAGAACGGCCAACTACCCCCAGGAACACCTTTGCCGCCCGAGCGCGAGATTGCTTCGATGACGACATTGTCTCGGGTAACTGTCCGCAAAGCCGTACAGCCATTGGTCGAGGACGGCTTGATCGTACAGCGTCGAGGTTCCGGTTCCATCGTTGCGCCGCAGCTGACCAAAGTCGAACAATCGCTCTCTCGTCTGACGTCGTTTACTGAAGATATGGCGCGACGCGGCAAGAATGTGACCGCCACTTGGCTGGAGCGTGGTATCTTTTTGCCCTCGCCGGAAGAAACAATGACGCTCGGTCTGACCGCGCGCGAATCTGTATCCCGTTTGTCACGCCTACGGCTGGCGGATGGCACCCCTTTGGCAATCGAGAGAGCTTCGCTGGCCGCCCGACTGCTGCCCAACCCCCTTGTCGTAGAATCTTCACTTTATGAGACGCTTGATAAGTCGGGGTTCAAACCTGTGCGTGCGGTTCAGCGCATTTCGGCAACCAATTTGAACGCACAAGACGCTGGGTTGTTGGAGGTCGAGGAAGGTATCGCCGGCCTGCAAATAACACGTGTTTCCTATCTTGAATCGGGGCAGGTGGTGGAATTGACCCACTCGATCTATCGCGGTGATGCATACGACTTTGTCGCAGAACTCCAGTTGCCCTCCAACACCAGAGACGAGAAATGACCGCACAGACACTTATGTACCGTGAAATTCGCGAAATCCCGGATGCAATCCGAAGGTTGCTGAATGAAGGTCGTGAAGGCATCGAAGTAGCGGCGGATGACCTGCGACGCTCGGCCCCACACTTTATCAGCACCGTAGCGCGCGGGTCATCGGACCATGCCGCGACCTATTTCAAATACGCCGCTGAACTAACGCTCGGATTGCCGGTGGCCTCAATCGGACCCTCGATTGCGTCAATCTACGGGACCGAGTTGCAACTAGGGCACAGTGCGTGCATCGCGATATCACAGTCAGGGCAAAGTCCGGATATTGTAGAAATGACTCAATCGGCCGCAAAACAAGGGGCGCTTACGGTTGCCATTACTAACGAAACTTCCTCGCCGTTAGCGCAAGCTTGCAAGCACAACATACCGATTCATGCCGGGACGGAACGTAGTGTGGCCGCGACCAAGACCTTCGTGACATCGGCTGTGGCAGGCCTCGCGCTATTGGCGCATTGGAAACAAGATAAACCCCTGATCGCAGCGATCGACCAACTGCCCGAGCATCTTGAAAACGCCGTGACCTACGATTGGCCCACACTTCGCCACGCATTGGATGATCGCGAATCATTGTTTGTGCTAGGGCGAGGCCCATCCTACGCCATGTCGAACGAAGCGGCGCTGAAATTCAAAGAAACCTGCCAAATCCACGCAGAATCCTATTCCTCCGCCGAGGTGCTGCACGGCCCCGTTTCAATCGTTGAACCCGGCTATCCAGTGCTGGTGCTAGCATCGCGTGATGCGTCTGAAGGTTCGATTGTGTCGGTTGCCGATAAGCTTTCGCAACAAGGGGCAGTCACCTTCATCAGTTCTGATCACGCGCAACACGCAGAGCGATTGGGTTTCGCCAAAACTTCGCACCCACTGACCGACCCGCTTTCGCTTATCGTATCATTCTATGCCTTCATCGAGCGACTGGCCGGGGAGCGGGGCATCAACCCTGACCTGCCTCGAAACCTGAAGAAGGTGACCGAAACTGTATGAGCAACATTTTGAAAGCATATGTAGGGGCCGATATTCTTGATGGGCTCATCCGCCACGCACATTCCGCTTTGTTGATCAAAGGCGGGCGGGTGGTTACCATTGTGCCTGTTTCCAAAGTGCCAGCCGATTGCGAGATTGCCGAACTTGACGGTGGGTTGCTCTGCGCCGGATTTGTCGATTTGCAGGCCAACGGCGGTGGCGGGGAGATGTTGAGCAGTGCCTCCACGGCAGATTCAATTCGCACAATTTGTGATGCGCATTTGCACTTCGGTACAACTTCGCTGCTGCCCACATTGATTACCGACACCAAAGAGCAAACCAATGCTGCCATATCGGCAGTGAAAGACGCAGTTGCCCAAGGGGTTGCGGGGGTTATCGGCTTACATCTTGAAGGACCGCATTTATCCATCGCCCGCAAAGGCGCGCATGATCCGGCTTTGATCCGTTCGATGAACGACGACGATTGTCACCAGCTTTGTGCGCTCGCCGGTGAATTGCCGAGTTTGTTGGTAACCGTCGCCCCGGAGTCGGCGACTCCAGCCCAGATTGCCGATCTAAAAAACGCTGGGGCCACTGTATCACTAGGGCACAGCGATGCAGAATATCAAACGGTCAACGCGGCGGCCACGGCGGGCGCGACCTGCGTAACCCATTTGTTCAACGCAATGAGCCAGTTGGGCAACCGCGCCCCGGGAATGGTCGGTGCTGCACTGGATTCCGATAGTTTATTTGCGGGGCTGATCGCTGACGGAATTCATGTGAATCCAGCCACTATCAGAATTGCCGTACGCGCCAAACAAGGGGCGGGTAGGTTGTTCTTGGTTACTGATTCGATGGCACCGCTTGGCACCGACATGAAAGAATTCACGCTCGACGGGCGCACAATATTGCGTCGCGATGGCAGGCTTACGCTGTCAGATGGCACTCTTGCCGGCGCCGATTTGGATATGATTTCGGCAGTTAGATTTATGGTTAATGAAATTGGTTTGGAGGCCGATGAGGCCTTGCGCATGGCCTCATTATATCCGGCACAACTGCTTAACCGTGATCACGAAATTGGTAGCTTGGTTCCCGGTGCCCGCGCCAATTTAGTTCATCTCGACGAGCATCTGCAAATCCAAAATGTTTGGCGCGATTCCTAGACGTCATATCGGATGCGCCAATGTTATATTGGAAACTTCCGCACATCCCTGTATGATTACCCGCGAATGAGCGGGAGAAGTAGAGAATGAAAACCAAAGCCGAGATCACAGCTCGCTTAGCAAGCCGATTGAAGGACGAGCGGGCGGCGAAGGGACTGAGCCTTGACGCATTAGCGAAGTTGTCCGGGGTGTCTCGTTCGATGTTGTCACAGATCGAGCGTGGTGAATCCAGCCCCACAGTTGCCAGCCTTTGGAACCTGACGCGGGCTCTGAACGTAGATTTCTCGACATTGCTCGATCAGGAAGCCGAACCCGAACATCCCATCAAGGAAATTGTACTGGGGGATCAAACACCGGAGATTCGCAATCGCGCTTCGGGCTGTGTGGTACGTATCCTCAGTGCTCCAGAGGATGTCGGCGGAACGGAAGTTTATGATATTGCCTTTCAGGCGAAATCAAGTCTGGAAAGCTCGCCACATGAAAGAGGCTGCGTGGAGCATCTGACCGTTTTGGAAGGCCAGCTCGAGATTATGTCGGACGGGGAAAAAGCTAACGTTTCGGCAGGAGATACCATTCGGTACGCGGGAGATGTAGAGCATGCAATCCGTGCCAGCAAGCCGGCAAGGGTCCTTCTAATTGTGAAGAATGCCTGACATCCAATATATTGGCTGTTGTCCAATATATTGACACATTCCCCGTTAACGGATAACAATCCGATAAACAGGAGGATGCCATGTCTAAGCAATTCTTAAATCACATTTCAAATACTCTGGACGAAATCGAATCCGACGGGCTGTTGAAGCGCGAACGGACGATCGTTTCGCCACAAGCTGGCCGGATTACCGTTGAGCTGCCCGATCACAGCGAGAAACAGGTGATTAATCTTTGTGCCAACAATTATCTTGGACTGGCCAACCACCCGAAACTGATCGAGACCGCCAAAGGCGCGATGGACGATCACGGATTTGGCATGGCCAGCGTCCGGTTCATTTGCGGCACGCAGGACTTGCACCGAGAATTGGAACAGAAGCTCGCCCGGTTTCTTGGTAAAGACGATGCGATCCTTTTTGCTGCCTGTTTTGACGCAAACGGCGGGCTGTTTGAGCCGCTGTTGGGGCCCGAAGACGCAATCATATCGGACAGCCTTAACCATGCCTCGATCATCGACGGGATACGCTTGTGTAAGGCGCAGCGGTATCGTTACGCCAACTCCGACATGGGTGACCTCGAGGCGAAACTGAAAGAGGCGCGCGCTGCGGGTGCGCGTTTCATTATGGTTGCCACAGACGGGGTGTTCTCGATGGATGGCTATCTTGCCAACCTGCCCGAAGTTACGCGTTTGGCAAAAAAATACGACGCGATGGTTATGGTCGACGACTGCCATGCCACCGGATTTATGGGGCCGAAAGGGCAGGGTACACCGTCGCACCACGGCGTTGATGTGGACATCCTGACAGGCACGTTGGGCAAAGCCCTTGGCGGTGCGATTGGCGGGTATATCGCCGGACCCCAACCGGTGATTGATCTGCTTCGGCAGCGTGCACGACCATATCTGTTTTCAAACTCCCTTCCGCCCTCGATTGTTGCGGCAGGTATTGAAGTGATTAAGCTGGTTGAAGAAGGCGACCATTTGCGAGCGCAGTTATTCGAGAACGCTGAATACTGGCGCGCAGGATTAACTGACCTCGGTTTTGATCTGCTTGAAGGCGAACATCCCATCATTCCTGTAATGCTGGGCGATGCACGGCTTAGTCAGGATATGGCGAGCAAACTATATGAACTGGGTGTCTATGTTGCCGGCTTCTTCTTTCCAGTGGTTCCGAAAGGGCAAGCACGCATCCGCACACAAATGAATGCAGCACTTACTAAGGATGAGCTGGATTTCGCACTGGACGCCTTCGCAAAAGCTGGCCGCGAAACAGGAGTGTTGTCATGAATACGATGAAAGCATTGGTCAAATCGAAAGCCGAAGAAGGCTTGTGGATGGAGACCCGACCGATCCCCGAAATCGGACCAAATGATGTGCTGATCAAAATTAAGAAAACCGGTATCTGCGGCACCGATATCCATATTTGGAACTGGGACGCATGGTCTCGCAAAACCGTCCCCGTCGGGCTGATTACTGGTCACGAATTCGTTGGCGAAATTGTCGAGGTTGGTCGAAATGTTGACGACCTTCCCATCGGGCAACGTTGCACCGGCGAAGGCCACCTGATCGGCAATCATTCGCGTCAAAGCAGGTCCGGCAAGTTTCACCTCGATCCAGAGACAAAAGGCATTGGCGTGAACGTCGATGGGGCGTTCGCTGAGTACTTGTGCCTTCCCGCCTTCAACGTGGTTCTGCTTCCTGATGTGATCCCTGACGAGATCGGCGCAATCCTCGATCCGCTTGGTAACGCAGTGCATACGGCGCTGTCGTTCAATCTGGTTGGCGAAGATGTGTTAATAACTGGCGCCGGGCCCATCGGTATTATGGCGGCAGCCGTGGCACAACACGTCGGCGCACGGCACGTGGTTATTACTGACGTTAATCAGGCGCGGCTCGATCTGGCCGCGCAGGTGACCGACGTTATTCCGGTGAACGTTACCAAAACGAGTTTACCCGAGGTTACCGAGGCGCTGGGCATGAAGCAGGGCTTCGATGTCGGTATGGAAATGTCGGGTAACTTTGCCGCTTTCGACCAGATGGTCGAGGCGATGGTGATGGGCGGCCAGATTGCCATGCTCGGCATTCCTTCGGGCAAAACACTGGTGGATTGGTCAAGCATCGTGTTCAAGGCGCTGACTATCAAGGGCGTTTATGGCCGCGAAATCTTCGAGACTTGGTACAAAATGATCGCCATGCTTGAAGACGGGCTGGATATCAGCCGCATCATTACACACCGCTTACCGGTAGATGATTTCGAGAAAGGATTTGCCACAATGAAAACCGGC
>CALCGO010000516.1 GCA_937901055.1 uncultured Rhodobacterales bacterium | reverse complement strand
GACAGAAATGCCGGGCCTGATGGCACTGCGCGAAGAATATGGCGAGAGCCAGCCGTTGAAGGGGTCCCGCATTGTCGGGTCTTTGCACATGACGATTCAGACGGCCTGTCTGATCGAAACGCTTGTCGCGCTGGGCGCGGATGTCCGTTGGGCATCGTGCAACATCTATTCCACGCAAGACCATGCCGCAGCAGCCATTGCTGAAGCCGGTGTGCCCGTGTTTGCGATCAAAGGTCAGAGCCTTGAAGAGCATTGGGATTATCTCGATCGTTCGTTCCAGTTCCCCGAGGGCGCAAACCTTATCCTTGATGATGGCGGCGATGCGACACTTTACGTGCTGCTTGGTGCGCGCGTTGAAGCGGGTGAAACGGACCTTATCGAAGTGCCGACTTCTGAAGAAGAAATCGCCGTATTTGCCCAGATCAAAAAGCGTATGGCGCAAAGCCCCGGCTGGTTCACAAAAGTGCGTGACGCTATTCAGGGCGTTTCCGAGGAAACCACGACAGGCGTGCACCGTTTGTACGAACTGGTGAAGCAAGGCCAACTGCCATTCCCGGCTATCAATGTTAACGACTCGGTTACTAAATCGAAGTTCGACAATAAATATGGCTGTAAAGAGAGCCTCGTTGACGGCATCCGCCGCGCGACTGACACTATGATGGCTGGCAAGACGGCTGTTGTTTGTGGGTATGGCGATGTGGGCAAAGGCTCCGCGGCCTCGCTTCGTGGTGCCGGTGCGCGTGTGAAAGTAACCGAAATTGACCCGATCTGTGCGCTTCAAGCGGCAATGGACGGTTTCGAGGTTGTGACGCTGGAAGACGCAGTTGCGACGGCTGATATCTTCGTCACGACAACCGGCAACAAAGACATTATTCGTATCGAGCATATGCGCGAAATGAAGGACATGGCGATTGTTGGCAACATCGGTCACTTCGACAATGAAATTCAGGTTGCGGCGTTGAAGAACCACAAATGGACCAACATCAAGGATCAGGTGGATATGATCGAGATGCCGAACGGCAATCGTATGATCCTTCTATCCCAAGGCCGTTTGTTGAACCTTGGTAACGCCACCGGCCATCCGTCTTTCGTGATGTCGGCCAGCTTCACCAATCAGGTGTTGGCGCAGATGGAACTGTGGATGAAGGGCGACGAATACAAGAATGACGTCTACATCCTACCCAAGCATCTGGACGAAAAAGTAGCGCGTCTGCATCTGGCTCGTATCGGTGTAAAGCTGTCGGTGTTGTCGCAAGAGCAAGCCGAATACATCGGTGTTACACCCGAAGGCCCGTTCAAGCCGGAACATTACCGCTACTAATTAGCCCCTGAATTTAACGAAAAGGCTCGCTATCAGGCGGGCCTTTTGCGTTTCAGGCGGCTTCCTTGGATAGGTTTGACATGGCTGAGACATCAAAGCCCTTCACGATTAGCCAGACAGCCAGAACCATCTCGTTTACGGCTATCGGAATAAATAATGTTGCTTCAATGGCGGGTGTTGCCAGATTAAACAGAACCAATAACCCTTGAACAAACAGCAGGACACCGCCAACGATCTTCCAGATCGACAGCCAGTTCGGAACCAGCTTGGTTTGGTAGAATATGATCCCCAAGATCACGGCGCTTAGGCTGAATATAAGCACGGTGCCAAGGTTGAATGCTGTGTCCGATGCCGCACGAACAACGGCGCCCAGGGTTTCAAAATATGAAACGTCGGGGGCTGATGTTGTCGCATATTCACGCGCCAAAGACAGCAACACAAGGGTGAACAAAGCGCCAATCGCATAGAGGATCGCTTCGGAAAATCGCGCCACCAGAAACCAAAGCGATAACGTTGCGCTGTGCAATCGTATGATGGGGAAAAGTGTGATCGGGATGCCAACAATGGCGGCGGCGGCAACCAACATGCTTACCGCGGCCATTGTCACGGCGTTTGCGTTAGTTGCCGCCGCCCCCAAATAATCGGGTTCGGCGAATACGGGACCAATCAAGACTGCTGCCAAGACACTTGCCACTGTGGCGATGATAAATAGCACCGCTATTAGAATGGCGGATTTCCTTGGGTTTATCATCGCGGTCTCCGATCGGTGGGTTTGTTGCGCTATCTCCGGGGGTGCAACGTTTTCCCTAGTATATGCGCGTCGTTCCCTATTATGCTACCCGCATGCCCAACAATTAAAGGATCCGGCGTGGATGCGACTTCGGGGTCGCGGTCTGGATATGGCAAAGATGCCAAGAAATGCCGCATCGTGTTTAGACGCGCACGCTTTTTACAGTTGGATTTAATTATCGTCCAAGGCGCATCGGCGGTGTCTGTGTAAAAGAACATTGCTTCTTTGGCTTCGGTGTAATCATCCCATTTATTCAGGCTGGCACGGTCAATCGGGGATAGTTTCCACTGTTTCAAAGGATCATGCTCGCGCGATTCAAAACGGCGGCGTTGCTCTTCTTGCGTAACCGAGAACCAGTATTTGAACAGGTGAACACCCGAACGCGTAATCATCCGTTCAAAGTCAGGTGTCTGGCGCATGAATTCCAGATAATCCTGCGGTGTGCAAAACCCCATCACGCGCTCTACGCCTGCACGGTTGTACCACGAGCGGTCGAAAAACACGATCTCGCCAGCGGAGGGCAGGTGTTGGATATAGCGTTGGTAATACCACTGGCTCTGCTCGCGTTCGCTTGGTTTATTCAGCGCAACAACACGGGAGGCACGTGGATTAAGGTGTTCGGTAAAACGTTTGATCGTACCACCCTTACCGGCAGCATCGCGGCCTTCAAACAGGATCACAATTTTCTGACCAGTTTCTTCAACCCATTGCTGAACTTTCAGAAGCTCAACTTGCAACTTGGCTTTTTCGGCTTCGTAAACAGCTTTCTTCATCTTGTCTTTGTAGGGATAGGTCGACTGCTCGAACCGCATTTGGGGCGAGTCGGTGGGTATTGTAACAG
>CALCGO010000515.1 GCA_937901055.1 uncultured Rhodobacterales bacterium | reverse complement strand
GTTGACACGTCGGGCGCACTGGCGTTGGACGGTGTTAAGGCGGTTGTGACGTCTGAGGATTTTGTAAAACAACAAAGCTCCGGCAATCAGGACACGCTTGATAATTGCATGGCGCGAGGCAAGGTCTTCTATGACGGTCACGCGGTTGCAGCCGTGGCAGCGATCAGTGTGAAGGTTGCAAACGCGGCGTTGAAACTGATCAAGGTCGAATACGAAGTTCTGCCTCATGAAACCGATTTGGACGCAGCGATGCTGGACAGCGCGCCCGTACTGCACGAAGGTCGGAAATTTCGCAATATCCCCGAGGGGAACAATGCGAATGTTTCAGGTTTCTGGGAATTCGGTCACGGCGACATGGACGATGGCTTTGCGAAGGCTGACGTGATTGTCGAACGTAGTTTCAAAACTGCTGCTACGCACCAGGGCTATATCGAGCCGCACGCCACACTTGCCACAATGGGCCCCGACGGGCGTGGCGAAATCTGGGTGTGTACGCAAGGGCATTATATGGTCCGTGATCTCGCGGCGGCGTTTGTCGGGATGGAGACTGCGCAGTTGCGCGTCACGGCCTCCGAAATCGGTGGCGGGTTCGGCGGGAAAACAACCGTCTATCTAGAACCGGTGGCGCTGGCTTTGTCCAAAAAGGCTGGACGTCCCGTCAAAATGGTTATGACCCGCGAGGAGGTGTTTCGCGCCTCGGGCCCGACGACTTCGTCGAGCACCGATGTTAAGATCGGCATGACCAAGGATGGTCGTATTACCGCAGGGCAAGCGAAGCTACGCTATCAAGGGGGCGCTTATCCGAACATCACCGCGATGCTCGGTGCAATGACGGCGTTTGCTTCATACGACCTCGACGCTGTGCAAACGCAGGCTTGGAATGTACTGACCAATCGGCCAAAACAGGCGGCCTATCGTGCACCCGGGGCGCCGATGGCGATTTATACGGTTGAATCCGTTGTGGATGAGCTGTGCCAAAAACTGGGCCTAGATCCGCTTGAAGTACGTTTGCTGAACGCGGCCAAGAAAGGCACGTTGTCATCCTATGGGCCGACGTTCGATGAAATCGGCTTGGTGGCGACACTGGAAGCGGCGAAAGCACATCCGCATTATGCCGCGCCTCTTGGTCCAAATCAGGGCAGGGGCGTTTCCTGTGGTTTCTGGTTCAACTTCGCCGGCAACACCAGTGTTTCGATGAACATCAACGAAGACGGAACCGTGGCTGTGATCGAGGGGAACCCCGATATCGGCGGCTCGCGTGCATCTATTTCTATGATGGCGGCGGAAGAACTGGGCGTTCCATTCGAAAAGGTTCGCACTATCGTGGCCGACACGAACTCCATCGGTTTCAACGATGTGACGGACGGTAGCCGCGTGACGTTCTCGGTTGGACTTGCAACAATCAAAGCGGCGCGTGCCGCGATTCAGAACATGTGTGGCCGTGCCGCGCAGGTTTGGGGTATTGATGCTGATGCAGTTGACTGGGTAGATGGTGCAGCGGTCCCAACGGGCCATAATGCCGGAGAGTTTCCGCCCATGACGTTGGCCGAAATTGCCAAGGATTCCGCCAAAACTGGCGGGCCGATTGCGGGCCACTTCGAAGTTAACGCAGACGGAGCAGGTGTAAGTTTCGGCGTGCATTTGGTGGACGTGGAAGTGGACCCAGAAACTGGTTTCACGGAAATCAAACGCTACACAGTGTTTCAGGATGCGGGTAAAGCGATCCACCCCGACTATGTCGAGGGACAGATGCAGGGCGGAGCCGTTCAAGGTATCGGTTGGGCGCTGAACGAGGAATACATCTACGGTGAAGACGGAAAGCTGCAAAACGCGGGCTTCCTCGATTACCGCATTCCAGTGGCGTCTGACCTTCCGATGATTGATGCGGTGATCTTGGAGATTCCTAACCCCGGCCACCCTTACGGTGTCCGTGGTGTTGGGGAAACCGGCATTGTGCCACCACTAGCAGCGGTCGCTAACGGCGTATCGCATGCGGCAGGTGTTCGGATGACGGAATTGCCGATGTCGCCACCTCGTATTCTTGCTGCCATCGACGGCGCCAAGTAATGGTTAAGGTCAACCTTTGGGGATCGTTACGATCTGCAACGGGTGGCCTGACCGAAGTTGAAGTCGAGGCTAATAACACTGGCGAAATGCTGAAGGCCTTGGCAGAAAAATACCCCGCTCTCGAACTGATAATCGAGGGCGGGGTTTCTGTTGCTATAGACGGTTTGATTTACAAAGAGGCGTGGTTCACTCCGATCAAACCGGACAGTGAAGTCGTATTGATGCCGTATATGAAGGGCGGTTAACGCCCCCTGATACGAGGATCAAGC
>CALCGO010000514.1 GCA_937901055.1 uncultured Rhodobacterales bacterium | reverse complement strand
TCCCGCGCCTGCTTTTTCCAACAAGGAACCAAACAGCACAAACAGGAAAACCATCGAGGCCGAAACGCCAAGCGCTTGCCCGAAGACCCCCTCGGTTTGCATCCAGAAGTGCCACATCGCTTTGTTAAAGGATGCACCTTTCCACTGGATGGAATCCGGGATGAATGATTGATCACCAAAGAAAACGTAAACGAGGAATACACCCGCAACGATCACCATCGGCAGACCCAATGCACGGAACGTAGCAACCAGAACGATTGTGATACCCAATGCGGACATAAACAGATCAGCGGTCGTTGGCAGCCCCGAACGGTCCGCAATCGCGGACTGGTTTAGCACCAGATACATTGTGACCATCACGCCGCCCAAGGCCAACGCCCAATCGTACCATGGAATGCTGGTACGCGACGATTTCTTGAACAATGGGAACGCGGTCGACGCCAAGAACAATGCAAAAGCAAGATGGATAGCGCGCGCTTTATCCGAGTTGAAAACAAAACCGCTCATCCCGGTTATTTCGTTCAACACGAACGGAATGTTGGATGCGGTATAAATTTGAAATAAGGCCCAAACCAGCGCAGCACCAGCGAGCAACTTGCCCTGCCAGCCTTGTGGTTCACGGGCTCCGACGTCAAAATCGGCGATCATGTCAGCCGCTTTTGTGTCCTCCGCCTCGACGGTATCTTGATTATCTGTCACTTGACCCCTCCCGGTCTAAAATTGGTATCTCATGTCAGGTTTGTCCTGATCGTTTCCGTAATTGCGGACGAGATACAAAAAGGGCGGAGCCATAACAGCCCCGCCCAGTTTAGTATTTAGTCCATCAGACCCAGTTCGCGATAAGCGCGGATCGCACCAGCGTGCAGAGGCGCTGAAAGGCTGTCACGGATCATTTCCTCGGCTTTCAAATTAGCGAAAGCAGGGTGTAGTTTGCGGAAATCGTCAAGGTTGCCCAAAACGGCGATCGCCACACGGTACACAGCTTCTTCGTCAACAGTCGCGCTTGTTACGAATGTTGCACCAACACCGAATGTCTGGATGTCGTCTGGGTTGCCAGGATACATGCCGCCCGGAATAGTTGCGGTACGGTAGTATGGTTTTGCAGCAACAAGTGCGTCGATTTCATCGGCAACGGCTGGAACGATTTTCGCATCACACGATGCGATTGTTTCAGCAGTCAGACCCGATGGGTGACCAACAAGCCAGAAGTAACCGTCAATTTTGTTGTCGCAAAGCGCGCCAGCAGTTTCAGCAGATTTCATCTGCGAAGCTAGTGCCAGATCGCCACGATCCCAACCCATTGTGTTTTCGATAACTTCCCAAGTGCCCAGCGTACCGGACCCAGGGTTACCAATGTTGAAACGCTTGCCCGGGATGTCGGTAATGTTGTCGATACCGGAATCACGGCGCGCAAGGATTGTCACAGGCTCTGGGTGAACCGAGAATACAGCGCGTAGGTCTTCAAACGCCCCTGCTTCTTCGAACTTCGAAGTACCATGGTAGGCATGGAACTGCCAATCGGATTGTGCAACACCGAACTCAAGCTCGCCTGCGCGGATTGTGTTGATGTTGTAGATCGAGCCACCAGTGGATTCCACGGAACAGCGGATGCCGTGATCTTTACGGTCTTTGTTAACCAAACGGCAGATCGCGCCACCAGTTGGATAATAAACCCCGGTTACGCCGCCAGTACCGATTGAAACAAATGTCTGTTGCGCCATCGCAGAGCCGGCAAACGAGCCGACCAATGCAGCTGCGACTGCTAATTTTTTAATATTCATTGTCTTCCTCCAGATAGTTTTTTATTTTCGGTGACGGTCACACTGCGATGTTTACACAGCAAGTCGGTCGCCGCACGTGGACTGTATACGTATGAACCAGTTTGTCACAGATATTATTCGTTGATGTCCTCAATATGACTCTTGGTCAATTTATTCGACAATTCACCACTAAGCTGGACTTGGTTGCGCCGCTCGGCAGGTGTGCGTCGTCGTCCGGCGGGCACGATTGTGGTTAATTACGGCAAGCAACGTCACGCCGTTGGGCGTATTCGTTTAAACAACAGTGAAATATTTCGCCCAAAAGTGCGAAATGTGAATTTATTATGACAACGGGTAATTTTACCGCACAAGGTCCAAATACTTTAGTATCTAGCAACGGGAATCATTTGCTGAGTTCTCAGCATCAACTGTATGCAACGAAAGATGGTATTATGGTCAAGCAACCTAGACCGAATAGAACACTGGATCGCGACCTCAGAAGCCGTGTGTCATTGGAGCAGGCGGCAAGTGCTACGCGTAGGCAATACCTTGCACCATCGCTCGGGTTTGCGTTCATTCTGGTTGCCGGTCTGATTGCCAGTTTGGTGCTGGGATGGAATTCCGAAAGCTACATTATTATCGCGGCCTCTGCGGTCGGTGCCTATATGGCGTTGAACATTGGCGCCAATGACGTCGCCAACAATGTTGGACCAGCGGTGGGCGCGAACGCTCTGTCGATGTTTGGCGCTTTGATAATTGCGGCAGTTTTCGAGAGCGCGGGAGCGCTGTTGGCCGGTGGGGATGTTGTTGGAACGATTTCCAAAGGCATTATTGATCCTTCTGCTGTTGGCGACCCGCAAGTGTTTATTTGGGCGATGTTTGCCGCGCTTATTTCCGCCGCGGTCTGGGTGAATTTGGCGACCTGGATCGGCGCACCTGTTTCCACCACGCATTCAGTTGTTGGCGGGGTCGTGGGGGCAGGTATCGCTGCTGCGGGCATGGCGGCAGTGAATTGGCCCAAAATGGGACAAATCGCGGCCAGTTGGGTGGTTTCGCCTATGCTTGGTGGGCTAATTGCAGCGCTATTCCTGTGGTTTATCAAGTCGCAAGTATCGGACAAACCGGATAAAATCGCGGCCGCTCGTCGTTGGGTGCCGGTATTAATCGGTATTATGGCTGGTGCGTTCTCTACTTATCTGGCCGTGAAGGGTTTAAAAAAGATCGTCAAAATCGACCTCGAGATGGCGTTGCTAATCGGGGCGGGCGCGTTTGTACTTGTGTACCTTGCGACCAAACCCATGATTTTCAAGATGTCTGAAGGAAAAGAGAACACCAAGAAGACGGTACGAGGGTTGTTTAAAATTCCGCTAATTTTTGCGGCGGCGCTTTTATCATTTGCACATGGTGCGAACGATGTTGCTAACGCGATTGGACCACTTGCCGCGATTGTGCACACGGCTGAAGCCGGAGAGGTTCTTTCGAAGGTGACTATTCCGATTTGGGTGATGGTCGTAGGTGCGTTTGGTATCTCGTTCGGATTGCTTCTGTTTGGACCAAAGCTAATCAGGATGGTTGGCGAGCAAATTACGAAGCTGAACCCGCTTCGTGCCTATTGTGTAGCGTTGTCTGCCGCGATCACGGTCATTATCGCGTCATGGTTGGGTCTGCCTGTAAGTTCGACGCACATTGCTGTCGGTGCTGTTTTCGGAGTGGGTTTTTTCCGCGAGGCACATTGGCGTTTTACCACCAACAAAAAAGCCGTGGCAGAAGTGATGATCGACGAAGCGAGCAAGACCGGCACGCCAAAACGGAAACACCGCAAGTTGGTGCGGCGGTCGCATTTAATGACGATTGTCGCTGCATGGATCATTACAGTTCCGGTTGCAGCACTTATTTCCGGTATCCTTTTTGTAATACTGTCATCAATCGCTGGCTAGTTATTGATACCTTGGTATCTTAGTTCGGCCTTGCGGAAATCCGCGAGGCCGGAAACTATTGGAAGCGTCAGCTCTGAGATTTTTCAGCTAGGCAGGCTTCAGACACCAATGCTCAGTACCGCCCCGAGTAGGGCGATGTTTCAAACTCCGTTCAAATCTAGCTGTCGACGGCGAGCTTTGACTACTTCGCCGATGCGTAGGGGCCCGACACTTTGCTGTTGCGCAACCGTTTTGTTTTAGGAAATTTGGTAGCGGGAGAGGGACTCTCAGCATGGCATATAAGAGTCAATAAAAACAGTGATTTACCGGCATAATTGTACCTAGTTATACCTCAAATAATACCTAGAAACAACGAGCAATTTCGATCCACCCCGCCCCCCTTCGATGAACTTCCAGAGAACCTCTAGCCCACACGGGGGGATTGGCGGAAGGTCCACGTATATATACCTACACAGATTTTTCTGGCGGGTTTTGATCGGACCTAAAGTACACGCGGAGACAACTCCAAATTAACTCCGAGAAATACACCAACGTGATCTCGCAGTTAACGAGAGTGGCACGGGAACCGGACACGAACCTCTAAGGAATTTGAAAGGCTTATAGGAGGAGACTGAACGTGCGTAGCAGCCTCTAGCAATGAAGGTGCAGACCATGATAAACATAGCCACAGATGGCGACAGAAAAGGCAACTAGAATGTTATCCATATTCGAAAATCTCTTCAAAGTTTCAAACCCCGTTGAAAGGGAATTGTCAGATTATCTAGAACGGCACAGTGCCAAGTATTTCTCTCAAGGAACTTCCCTACTTAGCGAAGTGTCTGAAGAATTGCAGCTTGAAGCACAGGCAAAGCTCAGAGGTTTCTTCGATGACGTCTTGGCGGCGGAAAATCCGAGACAGGAGTTGCGAAAATTGTTGGTAACGATAATGCAACAATACTCGGAGTATCAGGTTTCGTGCCTCACTGAAGTTGAGAAAAAGGCGACTTTCTATCCGACCTGTCCCTACATTTCTGGTAAACTTTTCCAGAAGATCGCTCTGTTCAAAGATACTTTGGAGTTGCTTGAGCAATTTGGCCAAAATGCAAGTACGGATCAGTTAGTTGACATGGCAAATCGCGCCGCTTTAACGAATCTGTATTTTTTAAATGCACTGAATGTTCTGCGAGCTTACGTAGATGATGGGGCTACAAAGCCTGATTGGTTTAGACCATTACTTGTTGCATGCATGGTAAGTGCTGAGTACCGCGTTCGGGAGGCCTTGGGTGAGGAGTTGTCCATTGATGAGCTTTTACGATGGGCGGCGATGGACATACTCCCAAACATTGTCAAGTCCGGCAGAGATGAACCTTTCCGGCATTGGCAGGCAGAACTAGCGGATGCTTCCGATCACATAACTGACCTGGGCGTATCATTTGAATGAATGCACTGGCGACCTACTCTTGACATGGGTTGAATGAAAAGACTCCATCACAACTACAGAAAAGTATCTGCGTCTGCGTCGGACCTATTCTGTTGAAAAACTCCGAAATCTAAAAGTCACGATTTTCCGACGGTTCTGGATCGGACCTAAAGCACACCCGGAGACCATCTGACGTGAACTCAGAGAATTGCACCTTTTCCTTCCTCTGCAACTTAGGCTTGAAATCAAGTACGTAGCTTGCGCAAGGTTGTTGACGATGGTGATCGCAATGAACGATGATATAGGTTGAGATAACTAGCGATTGGATTGGGTTTTGACACATTTCAAAGATACATCGAATTGGACTAAGAAGGACGGCACGACCCTCGTCTATAGCTATGAGTATGAAGGTGAGCGTCGTGAAGCAAAAATCGAAAAAGAGCCACACACTTTAACGGTTCAGATCGAGAAACTATCCGTAGTTGATAGGACTACATGGGAGTTAGCTGACAAGAAACTGCCTGACAGTACGACAGGCTATAAACCCACAGAATACATTAGAATTTCGGGACAATTGGACCGCTCCCAAATCCATACCTTCACTCTCGATGAATTAGATAACGAGACCCACGTGGAAATGGCCGAGGTCGGCATCTATCCAACCGAACTTGAAGAGCTAAAGGCAACAAGCACTGTAAAGTCATGGTCTTTCTCTAGGATAGATGAAGAGCGCCCAGATGATGGCTGGCTCAAAGATGAGATGGGGCGGATCGTCTACTACGCAGCGGATGAGGTATTTGATAAACCATTATTGTCGGCAAATCTTTGGATGGACAAGCCGAGCTTTGACACGTTGGTATGAATAGCCCCTAGTTTCCTAGACGCCTTCTTGTTTCATTTTCTGCTGCCTTTCAAACTCTACGGGCGACAGCATCCCGTTCCTAGCGTGTTTACGTTTCGGATTGTAGAACATTTCGATGTAGTCGAACACATCGCGTCGAGCGTCTTCTCTGGTTTTGTATGCCCTGCGCCTGATACGCTCCCGTTTCAGCAGGTTGAAAAAACTCTCGGCGACGGCGTTATCGTGACAGTTTCCACGACGGCTCATACTGTGTTCCAGATTATGGTGCTTTAGAAATGATGCCCATTCAAGGCTGGTGAATTGTGTGCCTTGGTCTGAATGGATCAACACTCTGTCTGTTGGTTTTCTGCACCAGACCGCCATCAACAAAGCTTGCAGAGCGAGGTCCGTATATTGACGGCTATGTGTCGCCCATCCAACCACACGGCGGGAATATAGATCGATCACAACCGCCAAATACAGGAACCCCTCGTAGGTTTTGATATAGGTAATGTCAGTGACCTATTACCGGCAGGTGATGCTTGCATCACCGTAAGGCAGAACCTATCCGGTGCATCAACGTTAAATTGACGGTTCAGCGTGTTATCCACCACAACCGATGGTTTGCCGCCATACTTGCCTGGGCGGCGTTTATAGCCGATCTGGGCCTTGATGCCTGCTAGTCGCGCCAAACGGGCTACACGGTTCGGGCAGCAGGTCTCGCCTTGATCACACAGGTCATCATGTAATTTACGGTAGCCGTAAACCTCGCCGCTTTCGTCCCAAGCCTCTTTGATCAACTTTGTCTGCCGCTGGTCTTCGATGGCCCTTTTGCTGAGAGGGTTCTTCAGCCACGCATAGAAGCCGCTGGGGTGAACGCGCAAACAACGGCACATCGCACGGATCGAAAACAATGGGCGATGCTCCTCAATAAACGTATACTTCATTTGGCATCTCTGGCGAAGTATACGGTGGCCTTTTTTAGGATGTCGCGCTCCTCGGTGACCCGCGCTAGTTCCCGTTTTAACCGTCTGTTCTCGGCAGCATAGTCGTCTTTGTCAGCCGCTTCAGAAGGCTTGGAATACTTCTTCACCCACGAATAC
>CALCGO010000513.1 GCA_937901055.1 uncultured Rhodobacterales bacterium | reverse complement strand
GGCCGCAAGGTTCAAGCCCGCGCTGTGAAAGCTTCGGGTCGCCCGCAACTTATCCGTCCGTTGTTGAAACGCACGGGATTGCCACGCATGGGTAAATTTCTTGAAGCCGCGTTCGGCGAGGAAAGCTAGGCGCCGTCCCACTTCGCATCCAGCGCGCGAATGGCAGCAATCCGGTCCTCGGTTGCGGGGTGGCTCATTAGCCACGCCAGTTGCCCGCCACCGTCGACTTTACCAGCCAGATAATCCAATTTTTGGAACATCGCAATTTGCGGAGCCACGCCGATACCGGATTTGGTTAACAGGGCAGACGCATAGGCATCCGCCTCGTATTCATCTTTGCGCGAAAGGGTTGCCGTGAACATCGAGATCAGCGCGTTAACGATATAGACACCGATAAACGGGATTAGCCGACCAATCACGGTCATCAGTATTACCCGCGCGGCATTAGCCCCCGCGAAATCCAGCATCCGGCGTTTGGAATGCCCAAGAGCAACGTGGCCAAGTTCATGGGCAATAACGCTCGCCAATTCCTCTGCATCTACAATCCCGTCGCGATATTTATTCATAAACCCGCGTGTGATGAAAATCCGTCCGTCCGCCGCTGCCAACCCGTTGATCGGTTCAATCTCATAGATGTGAACTTTCAAACGCGGTAGGTCCAGCTGAGTGGCCATACGTTTGGTCAGCGCAAGCAGTGCGGGGTCTTTCAACGGAGTCGACTGCGCATCAAGGTTCTTGCCGCTACGCCAAGCGGAAACCTTGAACATAACGACGGCGATAATGATGGCCAACAGGATGGGGATAAAACGGGTCATAGGGTATATATGGGGCGCGCCCCTACCACGTGCAAGGCAAATCCAAGACACCGCGAAAGGCCCAACCGCCGATGCGAACGTCACCGCTCAGGTGCAAATCCGGCATCGCATCGAACAACATTGGCAAGGCGACATCTGCAACCATTGCCTTGCTTATCCACGCGCCAGCACAGAAATGTGGGCCAGCACCAAAGGCGATATGCTTGCCAGCGTCACGCGTGATGTCGAAACGGTCAGCGTTAACAAAATACGCCTCGTCGCGATTAGCTGACCCGAGCATGAAGAATATGTTATCGCCCGCCTCCAGCGTCACATCCCCGATCCGGTGTCCCTGCGCAATGATCCGCGGCGACATGCCGATGGGGCTTAGCCAGCGCACGAATTCCTCGAACACTTGCATCCAGCCCACGTCGCCCGTCTGCACCATCGCCAGTTGATCTGGGTGGGTCAGCAAAGCCCAAATCGCGCCGGAAATCACATCGCGTGGTTCGTTCTGGCCACCGGTAATCGTCAATTTGATATTCGCGCGGATGCTTTCCTCGGGCAGCCCCGCTGCCAGCATCACGTTGATCATATCCAACGACTTCTGCCCGGCCTTGGGTAACATTGCATCAATCGCGGCGTCGACCGCAGCCGTGGCAGCATTGCACCGCGCCTCCACCTCTGCATTCCCCGAATAATTCGCGATCCCGTCGATCATGGCTTGGGACCAGACGTCCATCTCCTGCCAGGTCGCTGTCTCCAATCCTGTGATCTTGATCAGACATCGCGCGGAAAGACGCGTGCCGTATTCATAGAATAGATCAGCCGAGCCTTTCGGAACCAACTCCGCCAAAATCGCCTCGGCCTCGGCTTGAAAAACCGCCGTCCAATGATCCCGTGCGGTCTTGGGGGAGACGCAGGGGAACAGCGCTTTGCGCTCCAATTTATGGGCCTCGCCATCTCGGCGCATGACATTTTGGCCCAGAAGTTTGTTCATCAAACCTTCGGGTTGCTCGGAACTAAACACCTCGATCTTGGGTTCGGCGTTAACGATTTCGTCACGTGTTACGAACATAGTGCGGCCAAACTGCGGAACATAAACCAGCGGCCCAACAGCGCGCATCTGGGCGAGGGTTGGATATGGATCTGCCCAGAATGTTTCTGGGTCGATGTTGAAAACCGGTGCGTTGCTCATGCGCGCTTACCGCCATTGCGATGTTGGCGCAGAATGACCAGAACACGGATACCCAATCCCAGCGCAGCAAGTGCGGCAATCAACAACCAGCCGGCTTCGCCCATCAGGGCAGCCATTTCTTCAAGGTTTCCTTGAAAGGCGTAACCGACGCCGATGTAGATTGCGACCCACAGGACCTCGCCGAAGAAATCCCAGATGGAGTAGCGCAGCCAACGCATGTCACTGGCGCCGCAAATGACGTTAGTGATCGGGCCGATCGGGGCTAGCAACCAGCGGGTCAGGAATACACCCACGCCGCCGAAACGGTCTATGAACTTCTTGGCATAGGCGATTTGCGCGGCGCGTTTGGGTTTGCGGTTAAGCCGTTCTTCGACCGCGTTGCCCGCCCGATATCCGATCAAATATCCGATCTGGTCTCCGATTATCGCGCCGATCAAGGCCGTTAGATAGGATTGTGCAAACGGAAGCTCGCCACTGGCGATAAACGCCCCCGTCACCAGCAACGCCAGACTGCTGGACACAGGTACGCCCGCGGCAGCCAGAACTGCGATACCGAATAGAAACGGCAACCCATAGGTGGGCACAAGGGAGAGGATGGTCTCAGTCACGGGTTGCACGCTGGTCCGTAATTGCCGTCAACAATGTGCTGCGAAGTTCCGGCAGCGTTATCTCTTGGGCATCCGCGATAGCGTTTAGCGTCAGATGCCGCCGCAAGTCCGTGGCCACGCCGAGCGCCTCGATCAAACTGTCTTTATCCACGTCATACGAATGCGCGACATAGCCAACGGTCATCCAGCCGGAGATCGTCTGGTCTTGATGTTGGGGCCAATAAACGACGTCTGCGATTAGGCGCATAAACAAGATGGAAGTCAGCATCAGCGTGGCCAAAAAGCCCAATACCAGCAGTTTGTGATCGCTCCACAGCCTTTTCATCGTCCCAGCTCCTTCATTGCCCCCTCGATACCCTTCAGGGTCATGGGGAACATGCGGTTTTGAAATATCTCGCGGATCATACCGATGGAGTGCGTATATTGCCAATAATCCTGCTGCGTCGGGTTGATCCAGATGTGGTCAGGCCATTGATCGCGGGCGCGGTTCAACCAAGTTTCGCCCGCTTCCTCGTTATAATGCTCGTTTGCGCCACCGCGATACGCGATCTCGTAGGGGGACATTGCCGCGTCGCCTACAAAGATGCATTTGTAATCGGACCCATAGGTGTGCAGCACATCCCACGTCGGAATTTGTTCGGTCCAACGGCGGTTATTGTCCTTCCAGACACCTTCATAAAGACAGTTGTGGAAGTAGTAATGCTCCAGATGCTTAAACTCGGTCTTTGCGGCGGAAAACAGTTCTTCGACCATGCGGATATGCGCGTCCATCGACCCGCCAATATCAAGGAATAACAAAACCTTAACGTTGTTGCGTCGTTCTGGTCGTGTCTTGATATCGATATAACCGTGTTCCGCGGTCGCGCGGATTGTACCGTCCAGATCCAGCTCGTCATCCGCGCCTTCGCGGGCCCAGCGGCGCAGGCGTTTCAGGGCAACTTTGATGTTGCGCGTGCCCAGTTCGACACTGTCATCCAGATTGCGAAACTCGCGTTTATCCCAAACCTTAACCGCTCGCTGATGCCGGCTTTCGTGTTGGCCTATACGAATACCTTCAGGGTTATAGCCGTAGGCCCCGAACGGCGAGGTGCCAGCGGTACCGATCCATTTGGAACCACCTTGATGCCGCTTTTCCTGTTCCGCCAAACGTTGCTTCAGGGTTTCCATCAACTTGTCGAAGCCACCCAAGGCCTCAACTTCGGCCATCTCTTCTTTGGACAGTGTCTTTTCCGCCAGCTTGCGAATCCAGTCTTCGGGCACATCGACGGCGTTCATAATGTCGTCAACGGTCATGGTTTCCAAGCCGCTGAAGGTCGCGGAAAAGGCTTGGTCGAACTTGTCCAGATTGCGTTCGTCTTTCACCATGATCGCGCGGGCGAGGTAGTAAAACCCCTCCACATCATAAAGTACCAGCGCGGCGTCCATCGCTTCAAGGAAGCTAAGATATTCGCGCAAGGACACGGGCACTTTGGCGTCCCGCAGATTGGTGAAAAACTGTAGGAACACCTAGATACCCCATTTCGCCATAAACAGCGCGATGAAGTAGCCGATCAGCAAAAACGCGATGCCGTGGGCGGCTGCATATTGCAGTTTGTCAGCCGTATTCCCGCCGCGTTTTGTGGCGCGTACCCACCCGAGGATCGCGCCGAGGATGGCGCCGATTGCAGCTAATATCATGTGGTTTCCTAACCTATTTGCAGGTGCTGTTTATTCTGTTCGAGATATACGAGAGTTTTATTCAAATGCACAGTGGCCACTTTCAAGCGATGTCCGCGCCCGGGCAATAAAGATCGCGCCCCGACATGCATGGCGACGCCAACGGAAAACAGATGCGCGTCGGCGATCAGTGTTGTTCGCAGGTGCGCGTCGGGTTCATACCCTTCGATGGTATCTGCCAGCACGCGCGGTCCGTGGAAATACAAAAGCGAGCCGAAGTCCCAGCGGTAATCGCATATGGTTGCGTCGCCGAAATCTATCAGGGCTGCAAGGTGGTTGTTCGCTACGATAATCTGACGGTCGTGCAGGTCGCTGTGGCACAGCACGCCGGAGTTATTCGAAATGATTTCGCGAATGTTAACGAGGTAAGGGTGTGCTCTTTGCCAAAGATCGGTCGATATTTCGAAAGTTGGCGCGGTGTTAATTGGAAGCGGGTTCGCGAACCGCGTGGTTAACCCTTCGAACACGTCATCTTGCTTGCCCGAAATCATTGAGCCATGCAAACGCGGCGTGCCAAAACGGGTGACAGAAATGCTGTGTAATACTGCTAGAGTCTTGCCCAAATCCAGACATGTCAGCCTGTGCAATTCGCCACGTGCCGGATGCTCGCCAGCTACAAATTCATCCAACACCCAAGCCGCGCCGGACATGTTCGGAAAATCGTCGGAACTTAGGACTGGCGTGGCCACACATGCCCCACCCGCTGACATCGAATTGCGAATGTGGACATCGAGCGCCAAGTCCGTATTCGGCCCACGTGCGTTCAGGGTTTTAAGGGCGTAGGTCCGACGGTTCGTCCGAACCTTCCAGACGTCGCTTGTTGCACCACCGTCCATCGGCTCGGCAGCGATTAGGGTATCACCAAGCCGTGCAACGATCGCTGAAATATCAGGTGCGGTTGCCATACATGCTAGCGGGAATACTTGATGAACGGTGTTAGTTGCCCAACACGATCATATAAACGGCGGCCTGCCTCGTTGAAATCCTGGGTAAGCCAGTATACCGCAGGCGCGTCGGCCTCATCTGCGGCTTTGTACGTCGCCTCGATCAACGCCCGCCCGATGCTTTTGCCGCGCACGGTTGGGTCAGTATAGAGGTCTTGCAGGTAACAGACGTTTTCAATTTTCCAGCCGTGACGGTGGAACAGGTAATGCACAAGGCCGACCAGTTTGCCGTCAAGTTCGGCAACCATGCCGTGGAACTCGTTGTCTTCACCTGAAAGCATCCGCGCCAAGGATGATACGTAAACCTCCTCGGGCACCGATGTTTCGTAGTAATCGAGGTAACCAGTCCAGAGGACACGCCATTGCGCTTCGTCGGCTGCTGTGAGGGGGCGAACGATTAGTGTCATGCTGTTAATACCGCTAATGAAAGGATGGAAAGGGTGGTTGAAATCAATACTGCCTTGGCGATGGAATCGGTTTTCACACCGTATTGCGTGGCGATGACAAAGGGCATCGCACCGCACGGGCCAGCCGCGACAAGCAACGTGATGTCGCTAGTGAATTGCGACACGGCGACAGTGCCGAGCAGCCCCCAGACGATCGCCGGATGGATCAGGAGTTTCACGCCGATAACCGCCCAGACAGCGCTACCGACATGTCGGATATTCGAACCCGCCAAGGTTATGCCAAGCGCAAACAGCAACACGGGCGCTGCGGAGGCCCCGCCAAACTCCGCGAAAGTCATGATGCCGGACGGAGCTTTGTCGCCCATCAATCCAAGTAGAATTCCCAAACCCGGGGCATAGATAAACGGGTTTTTCAAAAGCATACCCGCGATGTTCGCTTTGCCTTTTTCGCGGGCAGTTAACACGGCCGTGATCACCACCGTTGTCGGGAAAATTAGCCCGGCATCAAACATCACGATCCCGGCCATGGGAATGCCTGCATCCTCGCCAACCAGACGTTCGGCGATAGGTAGGACAAAGAATACGTGGTTAACGAAACTTGCCGCCATGCCCAGCAATAAAGCCTCGCGGATTTCCAGTTTGAAAACGTAATAGAGCAGCGCGAATGTCGCTATATAAAGCGCGATCTGGGTGGAGGTGTATGCGAACACCGCGCCCCACTCGAAATCGGTAATCGGAGCTTTGCCAAGCACCGAGATTATCAACGCGGGCACTGCCAAATAGAATGCAAACCGGTTGATGGCGACTGCATCCGATGCTTGCAAAGCTCCGCCTAGGCGCAGGGCGGCGCCGAGCGCCAAAACCATGTAGATCGGCAATATCGGATTGGCGAGGGTTTCTAGCACAATTTACCGACCACTATGCTTACGCGCCACAAAGGCAAGGCGTTCGAACAGGTGTACGTCCTGTTCGTTTTTCAACAACGCACCGTGCATTTTTGGCAAGTTCACGGTCGCATCTTCACGCAACACATCAGCGCTTAGATCTTCGCTTAACAGCAGTTTCAACCAATCCAAAACCTCGCTGGTGGAAGGTTTCTTTTTCAGGTTCGGTGTTTCACGAATTTTGTAGAATTGCGTTAACGCTTCGGTAAGCAAATCCTGCTTAATGTCGGGGAAGTGCACATCAACAATCTTCTGCATCGTCGCGGTATCAGGGAAGCGAATGTAGTGGAAGAAACAGCGGCGCAGGAAGGCGTCCGGCAGCTCTTTTTCGTTGTTCGATGTGATGATGATAATCGGGCGATGCTTGGCCACGACGGTTTCACCCGTTTCGTAAACATGGAATTCCATCTTGTCGAGTTCCTGCA
>CALCGO010000512.1 GCA_937901055.1 uncultured Rhodobacterales bacterium | reverse complement strand
ATCGTCGGTATATTCACTGTCGTAATGTCGGTTATTCTCGTGAAGGTAACAGGTTTGATCTTCCCGATCCGCGTCAGTATCGAAGACGAATTCACGGGTCTAGATCTGGCTTCGCACGGCGAGCGGGCTTATGACTTCACCTCATAAGCCCAACAAAGCTTAATCATTCAGGGCACGACCTTCGACGTAATGCCCGTAAAAAGTGGTTAGAAGGCTGATGCCGAGCATGGTCATCACCCATCCAAAGGTGATGTTCCAGATGAAGGAAAAAGCGCTGGAAGCAATGATCAGGGGCTGCAACAGGATTGCAGGTGTGTAGAGAAGACCAAAGATCAGCACTATCACGATAATCGCACCCGTTGATCCCTTTGTACTTCTCCACGCCTCCCTCAACGACAGTGCTTTTCCCAAAGCTGCGGCGGGTAGTATTGTGCTGATCCGAATGCTGATTACAAAAATCGGTATCATCACCAACACCGGCACCAACCATGCCAGCCCAACTAACGCCGAAGAATTTGAGAATAGTGCGCCTAATATTGCGAGCGCTATGCCAAGAACAATACTGACCGGAAAAACACAGACGATAAATACAAGCAACCCGCGTAAGAAATAGCTCCACATTCTTGCTATGTGCAGCTTGGGAAACCAGCCATCAGCAATTTCCCCAGTCAAAATAAACCGGTGCCAAGCTACCGCGATCCACAAACCCACGATTGTAGATACGATCATCATTAACGAATAGAGCCCCCATACCCCGCCGTTCGTAACCCACGTCCCATCATACATACTGTCGCCCACCGAGTTCACCCAGAATTGACTGGCAACAATGGACACAAGAAACAGAACCGCCGATATTCGGACGGCGGCGGCTAAGTTTGCGAAAATTTGCGTGAATGAATGCTTAAATATTTTCCAGCCCTGCATAGGTAATCTCCTGACCGCTACAATCTTTGAGTTAATGATAATTTAATAATACTACTGGCGCGGTACAGGGTTGGCAACGGCCTAACCGTACAACTCGTCTGCACGTTTCTCGAAAGCGCGGACGATGCGTTGCATGGCCTCGTTGAAGACCAAACCGATGACGGCCTGCAGCATTGGGGATTTGAATTCGAAGTCTACGAAGAAATCAACTTCGCAGGTTCCGTCCTCCAAGGCGTTGAATTGCCAATGGTTATTCAAATACCGAAACGGACCGTCAAGGTATTCCACATCAATATGGCTGGCCATCGGGTTCAGCGTCACACGACTAGCGAATTTCTCGCGGAACAGTTTGAAGGCGATAACCAGATCCGCGTCGATGACCGTCCCGTTGCCATCCTCGGTCGGTTTTGTGCGGTTGATCCTTGCAGCTGTACACCACGGCAAAAACTTCGGGTACGAGGACACATCGGCGATCAGATCATACATCTGTTCGGCGCTGTGGGGCATTATTCGTTTTTCGGCGTGCGTAGGCATATGGTTTATATGAACTTCTGTTAATCGTTGCGCCACGGGATGGATTGTCGCGGGGCTTTTTACCTTAGTTGTACTATGATGGCGAGAATCAAAAAAGGTGGGTTATGGACCATTCAAATTATGTAATTGACGAGATGATTTCGGCGAAATCTATTGCGGCGCGAGTTGAAACGCTGGCCAAGGAGATTTCGGAGTATTTTGAGGGCACTGACAAACTGATTGTTGTCGGACTTCTGCGGGGATCGTTTGTGTTCATCGCCGATCTGGCGCGGGAGTTTGACCTGCCTGTAGAGATTGACTTCATGGAAACGTCATCTTACGGAAATTCCACGGAAAGCAGCCGTGAAGTCCGTATTTTAAAGGATATTCGGGGCGAAATCGAAGGGCGTGATGTGCTGGTTGTCGAGGATATCGTCGACACCGGGCACACGCTGAACCATGTTGTGCACCTGCTAAAGAGCCGCAATCCGGCGCGTTTGAAAATCTGTGCGTTGCTGGACAAACCATCAAGACGCGAAGTTGATGTTGCGGCGGACTGGATCGGGTTCGAAATACCGGATAAATTCGTGGTCGGCTATGGCATTGATTACGCGCAACGGAACCGGAATCTGGATCATATTGGCGCAGTTCGGTTTGTTGAATAGTTAACGGGAAGTTAACAGAATCAAGATTTTTTGAATTTTTTTGCGTTAACCTTTGAGCGGTTTTGGCGTATTTTTCGTGTGCACAACCCGTGCACAACGCGTATGCACGATTTGCGTTAAGGTTTAGAGGTTGGGGTGTTGCCACCGAAGGGGTGACTAACGCACGGTTCCGCCTATGTTCACCAACGCACCGATAAGGATTAGGACCACAAACACGACGACCATGCGGTGCCAGAAAGCCGCTGATGGTCCACTTCCCTCAATGGCAAACTTCGCTACCGAGTGGTCACCCCCATCGGCGATGGTCTCGGCGCGGCCTCTGCCGCCAGCTTTGAGTGCGCGCGGAATTATAAAGAAATGCGCGACCAATGCGGATGCCGCCGCGAACACGGCGCCGAAGATTGTTTGAGTTCCGCCGCTAAACCATGCGAAGACAACCAACAGCACTGCGGCGACGGTGAGCGATTTGAATAGTAGTTTGGTCAGTTTCATCTGGATTGGCACAAACTTGTCGCGCCCCATAATGGAAATCAATAACGGTGACTGTAAAAAGAAAAACCAGACATTCGCGCCAACTAGGAAGCCTGCCACTGCTAGGTTAATAACAACGATTATATTCATCTCAAACTCCAGACTTTCTAGGGCATCTACTTCTTAAATAACATAAGATTAGAAATACAGGTGTGTCTGGGTTTCTGCAATGCGGGGCGACGGTTTCGGCCGCCGCGCCACAAGCGCGGCAACCCGTTTTAATGTTTCAGAATTTATACAAGTTTCTCTACGTAGGCTTTAAACTCGCCTTGTGCGCCAACGATGGTCTTTGAAAATTGTGGGCCAAGCGCGAATTTTTCCATCAGCGCACCCAGCGGCCAGTAGCTGGTTTTTGCATCAATAAAGGTCGTTGCACGTGTACGGCTTGACCCCATGTCTTCAAGACGCCACCCCCCGCTTGCTTCGGCGATAAAGAATGGAAGGCCCTCAAGTGATAAACGAAAACTCTTGTCTTCGTTCCATTCAAGGACATTCTCGACCAGCGTTCCGAACCCTTTCACATCACAGGTTCGACCTGCGCCGATGCCCCTGTGTTTCTCGGTGTGAAAATGAGACTCGTTCACCGTTTTGGTCCAGTTCTGTATGTCAGCAAGATTACTGATTTTGCTCCACACCAGATCTATAGGCGCATCAATTTCGATAACTTTTTCTATATGCATAGCACTCTCCTTTATCGAGTTTTTTTGGCGGGTTAAGCCCGCGGTTTCATTCCTTCTAATAACAATTCAAGCGAAGCCCGCACCCAATAAGCACGGTATTTCGGGTCAAGCGTGGTCACGGCATAGTAACGTTCATGGGTGTGTGCGAAGCGGGCCTGATTTATCAACCTGTCGAGCAATGTACCCGCAACGATGTCGACATCGACGTCTTCACGAACAAATCCCTTGTCTTTGGCACGCTCTATATAACCCGCCAAAACGTGGTTCACTTTGATCAACTCATTGACCGTTTCCGTGTCGAGATTTTGTTGTAACTGTTCGAACTCTCGCAGCGAGATCAGCAGCGACTCGCGGTTACTCAGGTAAACCTCCAGAAGCTGGATGACAAACATCTCGAGTCGGATTTGAAATTCTTCTGGTGAGCGTAAATCTTGCGGCAACGCGGTGTCCGCCTGTTCAATTTGGAGCTTCGCAAAGTTGTCCAGAATTTCCAGATACAGTTTTTCCTTGGAGCCGAAGTGATATGTAATCGCGTTCGAACTCGCACCGGCACGGGTGCAAATTTTGCGAACGGATGCGCCTCGATACCCGTGTTCCCAGAATTCTGAAACAGCGGCATTCAAAAGCGCTTGGCGTGTTGATGTGTTTTGTGTTTGTGACATGTGTAGCAATATGTGTTACACTTGAGCTAATTGCAAGTACTCCGTTGGGCTATTTTCACGGTGGTAGAATATCGCAATGTTTTCAAAGTATTTTTTCTGAAGCTAAGCGGGGTCAAAACCCCTGCACTTCAAGGTTTTCTCTTCGCCAAGACTGCCAAGTCTCTCGCAATCGCGAACGCGCCTTTGATTTTGTCGGCGTTGTTCTTCCAATCGCGGCGCACAACGATTTTGTTGTCGCGGACTTTGGCCAAGCCTTTTTGGGCGTGGATGAATTCTACCAAGCCCGCGGGGTTGGCGTACTTGTCCATGTGGAACTGGATGGTGGCACCCTTGGGGCCGCCGTCAAGGCGTGCGATGCCTGCGCGGCGACACGCGGATTTGATGCGGACGATGTTTAGAAGGGTGTTGACCTCGCGCGGGAGTTTGCCGAAGCGGTCGATTAGTTCGGCGGCGAAACCTTCGAGTTCGACCTTGCCGGACAGGGCCGAGAGGCGGCGGTAGAGGCCTAGGCGGATGTCTAGGTCTGATACGTAATCGGCGGGGATCAGGACCGGGACGCCGAGGTTGATTTGCGGGGCCCATGCCTCGTCCGCATCTGACAGGCCTTCGAGTTCGCCGGCCTTCATCTTGGCGATCGCTTCTTCCAGCATCGATTGGTAAAGCTCGTATCCGACTTCGCGGACGTGGCCGGATTGTTCGTCGCCAAGCAGGTTGCCAGCGCCGCGGATGTCGAGGTCTTGGGAGGCGAGCGAGAAGCCAGCGCCGAGGCTGTCGAGGCTGCCAAGTACGCGTAGGCGTTTTTCGGCTTGCGGGGTCAGCGGTTTGCGCGGTTTGGTCGTCATATAGGCGTAGGCGCGGATTTTGGAGCGGCCCACCCTGCCCCTGATCTGGTAGAGTTGCGAGAGGCCGAACATATCGGCGCGGTGCACAATCAGAGTGTTGGCGGCGGGGATATCGAGGCCGCTTTCGACGATTGTCGTGGCAAGAAGTACGTCGTATTGGCCGTCGTAGAACGCATTCATTTTGTCGTCTAGTTGGCCCGCGGGCATCTGGCCAGTGGCGGTGACGACGGAGACCTCGGGGACTTGTTCTTTGAGGAACTCCTCGATCTCGGCCATGTCGGAGATGCGCGGGACGACGTAGAAGGACTGGCCGCCGCGGTAGTATTCGCGCAGCAGGGCTTCGCGGATGGTGACGGGATCGAATTCGCTGACGTAGGTGCGGATGGCGAGTCGGTCGATGGGCGGGGTGCCGATTATGGACAGCTCGCGGACGCCGGATAGGGCCAGTTGCAAGGTGCGCGGGATGGGTGTGGCGGTCAGGGTCATGACGTGCACGTCGGAGCGCAGTTGTTTGAGTTGTTCTTTGTGGGTGACGCCGAAGTGTTGTTCCTCGTCCACGATCAGCAGGCCTAGGTTGGCGAAGCGGACGTTTTTGGCCAGTAGCGCGTGGGTGCCGATGACGATGTCTACGGTGCCGCGTTTCATGGCCTCTCGGGTGTCGTTGGCGTCTTTGGCGGAGACGAAGCGGGATAGTTGGCGGACTTGGACCGGCAGGCCGCGGAAGCGTTCGGAGAAGCTTTTGTAGTGTTGGCGGGCCAGCAGGGTCGTTGGGGCGACCACCGCGATTTGGGATCCGGTCATGGCGGCAACGAAGGCGGCGCGCATGGCGACCTCGGTTTTGCCGAAGCCTACGTCGCCGCAGATCAAGCGGTCCATGGGTTGGCCGCTGGCCATATCGGTTAGCGTGTCTTCGATGGCGTGCAGCTGGTCGTCGGTTTCTTGATACGGGAAACGGGCGCAGAATTCGTCCCACATGCCTTCGGGCGGGGTCATAACTTTGCCAGAACGTAGCGCGCGCTCGGCGGCGATGCGGATTAGTTTGTCCGCCATCTCGCGGACGCGTTCTTTTAGCTTGGCCTTTTTGGCCTGCCATGCGCCACCGCCGAGTTTGTCCAGCATTCCGACTTCTTGGCCGTAGCGGGACAACAGTTCGATGTTTTCGACGGGCAGGAACAGGCGATCGCCGCCAGCGTATTCAAGGGCAAGACATTCGTGCGGTGCGCCCGCGGCGGTGATGGTCTCAAGACCAGTGTATTTACCGACGCCGTGTTCGATGTGGACGATCAGATCGCCGGGTGTCAGGCTTTGGGTTTCTTTCAGGAAGTTTTCTGCGCGGCGTTTGCGTGGGCTACGGATAAGCCGATCGCCGAGGATGTCTTGTTCGGAGATGACAGTTAGATCCGACGTTTCGAACCCGTTTTCGAGGGGCCAGACGGTCAGGTAAAGACCTTTGGTTTGGCCGATGTCGCTAAAGCGCGCGATGTTCGTGAAGTTTTCAACGCCGCTGTCTTCCAGCATCGTAGCGAAGCGTTCGCGGGACCCTTCGGAATAGGAACACAGCACAACGTTGCCGGTTTTGCGTTTCGCGGCGATATGTGTGGCGAGGGCGCCGAACAGGCTGATGTCTTCGTTCTGACGCTCCACGGCGAAGTTGCGCCCAATTCTGCCACCAGCGTCGGTGCAGTTGGGGCCGGAGGGTTGTGGAAGAGGCGAAAGCTGGCGGATGGCACGGTTTTGTAGCGCGGTGGCCCAGCTGTCTTCGTTTAAGTACAACAGCGCCGGATCAACAGGTTTGTAGACCGTTCCGAGATGGGACTTTTCGCTGAGTGCCGCGTGGCGAGTTTCGTATTGGTCTTCGATCGAAGTCCAACGGGCATTGCGGGACGGATTTACTTGATCGTCGAGGATAACCGGCGCGTCGGGAAGGTAATCAAACAACGTATCGAGGTGTTCGTGGAAGAACGGTAGCCAATGCTCCAAACCCTGATGCTTGCGACCAGCACTTACGGCCTCGTACAACGGATCGTCGTTGCCTGCAGCACCAAAGGTGTGGCGGTATTTGCTGCGGAACCGCTGGATAGATTCCTCGTCCAAAATCACTTCGGAAACGGGGGCTAACTCGATACGGCTTATCTTTTCAACGGTTCGTTGAGTGGCAGGTTCAAAACGGCGTGCACCGTCAAGAACATCGCCGAACAAGTCGAGCCGTACGGGGCCGCG
>CALCGO010000511.1 GCA_937901055.1 uncultured Rhodobacterales bacterium | reverse complement strand
GGTCCTGTTTGCGACGCGCCCGGCGATAATCCCGAAACTTGGCGAGTGTGACGGATAGTGCTCGAATTCCTCGAGGCCAAGAACGACAGAGATCGGGCCATTCGCCGTGTGAATTTGCCAATCTCGAACGACGCAACCATAGTTCAGTATGGATACCGACGCGACATCCGACAGCAGCGTTGCCTCGATAACATCGTGGCCGTCGAGTTCTCCGAATTTTCGCGTCTGAATCATTAAAATTCCTTAATAAACATGGGTAAACTCCTTTGACTGTATATACATAAATGTTCTACAACCCTACGAAATTATCGTTCTAGCCTTCGCAATTTTCAACTGACATCAGAGAGAACATACATGCGTATTGGATTTGATTATGGCGGCACCAAAATCGCGGGCATCGCGATCGCGGACAATGGCGAAACGCTTGCGGAATTGCGTGTAGAGACCCCTCGGTTCGATTATGAGGCGGGCGTTTCCGTAATTCAAAACGCGACAGCCCAGCTTCAAGATATGGCTGGCGTGAAAGCAGACTTTGTAGGGATTGGCGTGCCCGGGTCGGTTGATACGGATACTGGACGAATATCGCTTGGGAATTCGGTTTGGCTAAGCGGCAGAGATCTGCGTGGAGATGTGGAGGCCGCCGTTGGAATTCCGGTGAAAATCGCGAATGACGCGAACTGTTTTGCTTTGTCCGAAGCAGTCGACGGCGCAGGCGAGGGAGCGTCGGTCGTATTAGGGGTGATCCTTGGAACGGGTGTCGGTGGCGGCATCGTGGCTAACGGGCAGTTGTTGATTGGCGCAAATTCAATTGCAGGCGAATGGGGGCATATGCCGCTTCCGACCCCGCGCGACAACGAGCGCCCTGGCCCCAAGTGCAGTTGTGGGCATTTCGGCCATACTGAAAGCTGGCTGTCGGGTCCTTCGTTGGCCGCAGATTATGCACGCCGCGCAGGTATTCCAGTCGAAGGCGGACCGAGCGTTCCTGAAATAGTTTCGATGTTCAAATCCGGCGATGCGATTGCCGAGGAAACGTTCGCACGGTTCGAGGATCGCTTGGCGCGATCGTTAGCGGCGATCATCAACGTGATGGATCCTGATGCCATCGTCCTCGGAGGCGGCGTTTCCAATATCGAGCGTCTATATGAAACCATTCCCGACTTGGTAAAGCCGCATGTTTTTGGTGATCAGTTTAAAACCAAAATTGTTCGAAATATGCATGGCGATAGCTCGGGTGTTCGTGGTGCTGCTTGGCTTTGATCAGCTATTTCAAAGCGTGATAAGCGCCTAGCAGTCCCGCGGTTGATGTGTCTGTGTCGCCGATATTGTCTGCTTCCGTTACTAGCGGCAGCATTTTCGTCGCCAACTCTTTGCCAAGCTCCACACCCCATTGATCAAAACTGTTGATCCCCCATATCTCACCCTCAACAAACACACGATGTTCGTATAGTGCAATAATTTTACCGAGAGTATGCGGAGTTAGTTGCCGATACATCAGCGTGGTAGAGGGCCTATTGCCGGGAAATTCTCGATGGGAGGATTTGGCGACCAGAGAGTCGCGCCCAAGCAACAGCGCCTCGGATTGGGCAAGGCAATTTGCCACGAGTAGGTCGTGGTGATCTTGAAGTTCGGGTTCAAAACTTTTTGCTGCAATCAGGAATTCGCAGGGAACGACGACGGTGCCCTGATGAATAAGTTGGTAAAACGCATGCTGCCCGTTTGTGCCGGGTTCACCCCAGATAACCGGACCAGATTCGCGGGCCAACGACACACCGTTTTGGGTGACGCTCTTACCGTTACTCTCCATATCCAACTGTTGGAAATAGGCGGGCAGGCGGCTGAGGCGTTGGTCATAAGGAAGGACAGCGCGCGTTGGATAGCCGCAAATGTTGTTGTGCCAAATACCAACGAGCGCCAACAGAACGGGCATATTTTCGTGTAGGGGAGCGGTACGAAAATGCATATCCATTTCGAATGCGCCTTGCAGAAAGTCGTCGAAATTGTCGGGTCCAATGGCAAGCATCAATGGTAGGCCAACTGGCCCCCATAGGGAGTACCGGCCACCTACCCAATCCTCAAAACCGAAGACTCGCGCGGGGTCGATACCGAATGCAGCAGTTGCTTCAGTTGCGCTGGAAACCGCAGCGAGATGTTGGGTGTGCTGATCACCAAGTGCCTCGGTTAACCAATTGATAACCGTTCTGGCGTTGGTCATTGTCTCTATTGTGGTGAATGTCTTGGAGGCTACAATCACCAGCGTTCGCGCGGGGTCCAGC
>CALCGO010000510.1 GCA_937901055.1 uncultured Rhodobacterales bacterium | reverse complement strand
CCGAGTGCCGTCAGCAAACGATCCTGCGCAAAATTAAAGAAGTTCCATATTCATTGGCGATGGAGCTGAAATACGAAAAAGACGATATTTTGTCGATCTATCTTAATCGCGCGTATTTAGGCGCGGGCGCACAAGGGTTCGAGGCGGCCTCGCAACGGTATTTCGGCAAATCGGCACGTGAAGTGAACATTTCTGAAAGTGCAATGTTGGCGGGGTTACTGACGGCGCCATCACGGTATGCGCCGACTAATAATTTGAAACGTGCACAGGACCGATCCGCTTTGGTGATTAGCCTGATGCAAGCGCAGGGGTATTTGACGCGGGTCGAGGCGGAATTGGCTTTGGCATCTCCGGCAACGTTATCGCAGGCGGCGCAGGAACGTGCTGGCGGGTATTTCGCGGACTGGATCATGGCCGATGCGCCGGCATTCCTGACGCGAGATACGGGCGAAGATGTGGAAATTCTGACCACTTTTGATCGCGGTATTCAAAAAGCGGCTGAAGAAGCGCTGACCTATGTGTTTGAAAACCGTGTCCGCGAGGGATCCGAAGCGCAAGCGGCCATTGTGGTGATGTCCGCTGACGGGGCCGTACGGGCGATGGTTGGCGGGCGCAAGATTGACGGGGCGGGGTTGTTTAACCGTGCTACGCAGGCGTCGCGTCAGCCCGGGTCGTCGTTTAAGCCGTTTGTTTACGGTGCGGCGCTGGAATCGGGCATGCATCCGTTTGACATAGTTCTGGATGCACCGTTAACGATTGATATTCCGGGGTCTGGCCCGTGGAGTCCCAAGAACTACACCAATGAGTATTACGGCGATGTACAGATGGTGGACGCCATGGCGAATTCTTTGAATACGGTGGCTGTTCGCTTGTCCGAGCAGGTTGGCCGCGAGAAAGTTCGCGCTATTGCACGAGATTTCGGGGTGTTGTCGGACTTGGCAGAAGGGCCGGCTTTGGCACTTGGCGCGTCGAACGTGACGTTGCTGGAAATGACCGGAGCCTATGCGGGTATCTTGAACGGAGGCCGGCAGTCGTTGCCTTACGGGTGGCTTGATCTGCGGATTCGTGGCGATGATCAGGTGTTGATGAGCCTTGATCGCACCGACGGTTTTCGAGTCTTGAACGAACGCGCTGCGGGGTATCTGGTTTACATGATGTCACAGGTTGTCGAGATCGGCAGCGGCGCACGTGCAGCTTTGGCTGATCGGCCTGCGGCGGGTAAAACCGGCACGACGCAAGGTGCGCGGGATGCGTGGTTTATCGGATTCACTGGCAACTATGTGGCAGGGGTCTGGATGGGGTACGATGACAACTCCAAGTTAACCGGCGTCACAGGCGGTGGTTTGCCCGCGGAGATTTGGCGCGAAACGATGGAGCGGGTACACGAAGGATTGCCGGTGCAACCTTTGCCGTTGATTGATCCAACGACAGAACCGCCACGGAACGTAAACGAGATTGATAATCTGGTTAATGATGTCAGCAATTCCTTGCTGGGCGATTTGATAAACAGCCTATTTGGCAAGCCCAACCGTTAGGTCTTTTAGCACTGTTTTTACGGCATCAGGATCGTTGAAAACCAATCGAACCGGAAGCGCCAACACATCGCGGCGAAAGTTGACCGGCAGGCGGGCCATGTCCTTTTCCGTGGTGACCAATTGTGCCGATTTTGCCTTCGCCTCGGCCTTTAGCCGTTGAAGAATGGCGTCGGTATAGGGTGCATGATCCGCAAAGGCGTGCGCGGCAGCGACATTGGCACCAAGGGTTTCCAGCGTGGCGAAGAATTTTCCGGGTCGGCCGATGCCAGCGAAGGCGATGAAGCGCGTGCCGGACCAGTCCATACCAGTTTCAAGCGCGCGCAACTCGCCTGACCAAGTCGGGTTGCCAACCTGCGCGGCAAGGCGGTTTTGGGCGGCCGGTGAACCGATCGGGATGACGATATCGGCGCGGGAAAGGCCAGCGGTTAACGGTTCGCGCAAAGGACCAGCGGGCATGACGCGACCGTTTCCAAAACCGATTTCTGCGTCGACGACCACAATATTCAGGTCTTTGCGCAAGGATGGATTCTGAAAACCGTCGTCTAGCAGGATGATTTGAGCGCCCGCCGCGATTGCCGCTTTGGCGCCCGCGGTGCGGTCTTTGGCGACCCAGCAAGGGCCGAAAGCTGCGATTAGGATAGGTTCATCGCCAACTTCGCCTGCGGAATGTTTGCGTTCATCAACCAATACTGGCCCTAGTTCGGAACCGCCGTGCCCGCGCGACACCACGTGTGCGGTGATGCCAAGATCCCTGAGGACCTCGAGCAATGCTATGACGGTCGGAGTTTTACCGGCGCCCCCGACGTTGATGTTGCCAACACAAATCACGGGCACAGCTAACCGTTCCCAAGGGCCATTTTTCAAGCGGTGTTTGGTGACTGTCGTCCATACCCATTCCAACGGCGTCAATAAACGGGATGTTAGGCCCCGTGGGCGGTTCCAGAATAAGGGTGCGCGCATCAGCTGGCCTCCTTTGGGAAGTAGGATTGCAGCAGGTCGAAAACGCGATCTGTTGCAGTGTCGTCGTCGCCATATGCACCCCATGCCGCGGTGGCCAGTTGGGCGGCGCGCTCAGGGGAAAGTACGGTCTCAAGTTTCATCGCAAGGTCCGCTGCATCTGTGACGGGTATGCAGGCATCGGCAGCAAGCAACGTGTCATAGGCGGCCGCGAAATTCGAGACCGCAGGTCCGTGCAGTATGGCCGAACCGAGCGCGGCGGCGGCAAGTGGGTTGTGTCCACCTTTGGCTACAAGCGACCCACCGATGAACGACACGGGTGCGAGGCGATACCACAGCCCCATTTCGTCTGGCGTGTCGGCGATATAGATATCGGTTTGCCGATCAATCTGTTGAGATTTGGACCGTTGCGCAACAGCGCAGTCCTGCCCACGAAGCATATCAGCGATTGCACTGCCACGCTGGGCGTCACGCGGAGCGAGGACCAACAACAATTCAGGGTAGGAACGGCGGGCCACTTTATGGGCGGCGATAATGCTTTCCTCCTCGCCCTCATGGGTTAGGGCAGCCAGCCAAACAGAACGCCCACCGATCGCACGAGCCAGCGCTTTGCGTTGTGTTTCGTCGTGCGGTATGGGCGACGGTCCTGCGTTCAAGCGACCGGAAATTTCAATATTGCCCGTCGGGGCACCGAGGTTTTGCAGATGCTTTTTGCTGGGCGCGTCACGGGTCAGGATATGATCGAAGCGCTGCAAAAGCGAGGCGGTCATACCGTTAAACAGGCGGTATTGGCGGAACGATTGCGCGGACATCGACGCATCAATATAGATCGTCGGAATGCTGCGGCGCTTGGTTTGAACGACGAAGGCAGGTTGGAACTCGCTTTCGGTCCAGACGCACAGATCGGGCTTCCAGTGGTCTAAAAACGCTGTGATATATGGTGTCGCATCGGCAGGGATGTACTGGTGGATCATGCGCGAGGGTATCTGCCCCTGCAGGGCTTGGGTCGCGGCATCTGTCTGGGTAGTGATCAGGCAATTCAGGGCAGGGTTTTGGTTAAGTAACCGGCGACACAGGGTCAAAATGGCATCCGCCCCACTTACACTGGTGACGTTAATCCAGATCAGGGGCCCATCGGGGCGCGGGAGAGAGGCGATGCCTCGGCGTTCCGTGTTGGTGTCCAGTTTCCGGGCGAACCAGCTCTCGCCATAGCGCGAGAGCAGCATGTATGCACCAAGGGAAACTGAACGACCCATTGAGGGGTTAGCCCATTTCCTGAGTTAGGCTGGTTTCGGTTTTTTCATCCCGAAGGCGATGCAAATGGGCGATGAAATAGCGCATATGAGCGTTATCCACAGTTGAATGGGCCGCCGCCTTCCACGCGTCATATGCTTTGGCGTAGCTTGGATAGATACCGATAGTTTCGATATTTTCAGGGTCGCGAAATTCGTGGCCTTGCGGATCAATCAGTTCTCCGCCGAAAACGAGGTGTAGCCGATTCGTCATAAGAAATTCCTTTGGTTCGGGTTTATGCGCACATTAGGCATTGGCTGACTGACGTCAATCGGTGTGCGTTATAGACGGTCGATAAATTGTTGGTGCAGCAGTTTAGGAGCGGCAATCATGCCCGCCAAAAGCGGTTTTGGGTTGTTGTAGCGCGGAGGCAAGTTTTCACGCGTGGTTACGTTTGCACCTGCTTCGCGGGCGATCAGGTCGCCAGCGGCTACGTCCCATTCCCACGTGTCGCGCAGCGTTAACATACCGTCAAACGACCCGTCAGCCGCGAGGCACATTCGATAGGCCAGCGACGGACGAAAATTAGGTGATAAATCGGGCACACCGCCCGGCCAAAGCGCGGGTTTTAACGTCGGGCGCGTTATCAGCATGCGGGCGGAGGCGATGTCTTGCGCATCGCTGGCGATTATCGGCTTGCCGTTCAAGAATGCACCGCCGTTTTTGGTGGCGCTGTATGTCAGGCCTTTCATCGGCAAGTGGACTACGGCGGCGATGATGTCGCCGTCCTCGGCTATGGCCAATGAATGCGCGAAGGTTTTTTCGCCCGCGATGAAGGCGCGGGTCCCGTCGATGGGGTCGATGATAAACACACGAGGTCGTGCGAGGCGGGCCGTGGTGTCTTCCGTTTCTTCGGATAGCCAGCCGTAGTCAGGTTGCGCCGTCAGTAGTTCACCGTGCAGCATCCGGTCAATGGCGAGGTCGGCCTCGGTCACGGGGCCTTGGTTGTCGCCCTTATCCCATGTTTCGGGGTGCGCCTGAAAGTATTTTCGGGCGATGTCGCCAGCGGCGTGCGCCGCGTCGGTTAGGAGTTTTATGTCACTCGCCGGCAATGGTTAATCCCTCGACCAGCAAGCTTGGGACAATGCGGGACAGGTGTGCACGACCATCGTTCGCTGGGCGAATGGAGCCCAGCATTTCACGAAGGTTGCCTGCGATCGTGCATTCGTTGACGGGACCGGTGATAACGCCGTTTTCGACCCAGAAACCAGATGCGCCACGAGAATAGTCACCCGTGTTGGCGTTGATGGAACTGCCGATCATTGATGTGACGATCATGCCTGTGCCCATCATGGCAATCAGTTCGTCACGGGTGTTGGTGCCTTGGGTTAACGAAAGATTACCAGCAGCAGGGCTTGGCGGGGCGGATGTTCCACGCGCCGCGTTTCCAGTGCTTTCAAGGCCAAGTTTGCGGGCGGTTGCCAGATCAAGCGTCCAGCTTTGCAGGATACCATCTTTAATGACGGCACGACGGGAAGTTGGCAGCCCTTCGGCGTCGAAAGGTTTAGAGCCGGATACACGCGCACGGTGCGGGTCTTCGACGAGCGATAGGCCTTCGGGAAGAACCAACTCGCCCATGGCGTCTTTCAACCAGCTGGAACCACGCGCGATTGAACCGCCGTTGATTGCTGCCACCAGATGCCCGATCAGGCCTGATGATATGCGTTCGTCAAACAAAACCGGGAAAGCCCCCGTTGGTGGTTTCTTGGGATTTGCACGTTCGATGGCGCGTTCGCCCGCGATACGACCGATTTCCGTGGCCGAAGGCAGGTCTGCGCCAAATATGCGGCCTTCGCCGTTATAATCGCGCTCCATGCTTAGGCCTTCGCCGGTGATTGCAACACAGGATGTGGACCGCGACGTGCGCTCGTACCCACCGGTGAACCCGTTGCTGGCAGCGAGATGAATGGCCGAGCGACTGTATCCAGCACCCGCGCCCTGAACTTGGTTGATGCCTTTGACGGCGTAAGCCGCAGCTTCGGCTTCCAGCGCGTCAGCCTGCAATTCGGCAGGGGTTGGTGCGGTTGAGGGGTCGGCCAACTCTAGCGAATCGACGTCCCATGATTTCGCCAGTTGCGATTGGTCCGCGAGGCCGCAGTGTGGATCTTCCGGGGCCTCCTTCGCCATCGCAACCGCGCGTTCGGCCATCGCTTGAATGGTTTCAGGGCGCAGGTCCGAAGAAGAAACGCTGGCTTGGCGACGCCCGATCAAGACGCGTAATCCAAGGTCAACACCTTCCGAGCGTTCGGCGTGTTCTAGTGCCCCGTTCAAGACTTCGATAGATTGGCTGTCGCCGGAAACCGCAATGGAATCAGCGGCTTCGGCACCGGCGGCGCGCGCGGCGTCCAGTAAAGCTTGCGTTAGGGTCTCGAGGGATGCGGTCATCGGATTTCCCGTTCAAAATTGGCGTTGCACACCATCTATAGCAATGTGTGCGTGGTTTCACCCTCAGAACGACCATTTTGTAAATATTTGCTGAAATGAAAACACTTTCAGAAAAACTTAAGGTAATATATGCAATAGGAATTAACGGGGTTTGATAATGGCTATTAAAACAGAAATGCTGCGGTATTTCGTAGGGGTGGCAGAAGCCGGAAACCTTGCGAATGCGGCCAAGGCGCTACAGCGTTCACCTGCTGCGGTTTCAATGATGCTGAAGCAATTCGAAGAAGAATTGGGCGCGCCGTTGTTCCAAACAGACAGAAAAAACCAGCTAACCGAGCTTGGCGTGCATGCATTGGCCGAAGCCAAACGTGAGCTGGCGCATTTTGAAGATACAATTTCTTCGATTTTGCATTTTGCTGAATCTGGCGAAGGTCAGATACGCACAGCAGCGATCCCCGCAGCGGCGGCGAATTTGATGCCGCGTGTTGTGAAAACACTGCGTGAGGAAAACCCGGACATACTTGTCGAGATTGATGACTTAACAAATGACGCAGTCATCGCTGGCGTTCGCGCGGAAACCGTAGATATTGGTATCGTAAACGACTTGGTGGTGTGGGGCAGTTCGAATGTGAAGTACTCCCTTATTCTGTCAGACAGGATTGGACTGCTTTGCGCGCGCGACAGCGAGCTTGGCCGCAAAGAAACTCTGTATTGGTCCGATGTCGCTAGAACCCAAATGATTTCGCACTTTTTGTGCAATAAGATTCAAGAACCGGCGGTCAGGAAAGCTGTCGCCAGTGCGCGATTGCGTGTCGCGAGTGCGTTGTCTATCAGATCATTTGTTCGTGGCGGAGAGTACGTCTCGCCGATGCCAGAACTTGGTGGCCTTTCGCTGCCCTCTGATCTTGTATTTCGCGTGCCCGAAGGTAACGAGTATTGGCGGAGTGTCTATTTGATATGGAACGAAAACCGCAAGCCGACACTAGCTACAGTTCGGTTCTGCAATATCTTGCGCAGGACTATCGCCGAAATGGGCATGGCCCCGAATTCGGATGAAGGAGAGGAATTTCCTTCTTAAGCTCAAGATCAAATTTTTTAGCGCTACAGTATTTTTTTTAATCCTTTTAAATACATGGAAACAATTATGACTAACTCTGCCTATGACACCTTGCTTGACCACCTGAAAACCACATCTGCGTTGGAGCAGATTGGCGGGATTATTATGTGGGACCAAGAGGTGATGATGCCTCGTAAGGGGAACGCTCAGCGCTCCGAGCATAACGCGGCGTTGGAGTCGGTCATTCATATGCGGAACACGGATATCCGGCTGCCTGAGTGGTTTGATTCCATTGACGAAAGCACGTTGGATGCCGCGGGCAAGGTGAACGTCGCGGAAGCGAAGAAGGCGTATGCACGGGCGACGAAAATTCCAGCGGATTTGGCTAGCGAGATCGCGCGGGTGACGTCGGCTTCGCAACAAGTTTGGGCGGACGCGCGGGCGGCGAATGATTTCGCGGCTTTTGCGCCAACGTTGGAAAAGGTACTCGATTTGCGCCGACAGGAGGCGGCCTGTCTGGCTGATGGCGGTGATCTCTATGATGCGTTGCTGAACGATTACGAACCGGGCGCCAAATCTGGCCCACTGGCGGAATTGCTGGGCCGTTTACGCCCCGGTTTGACCGAACTTCGCGGTGCGATTGCGGATAAGGGCATGGATGTCGCAACCGTTCAGGGTGAATTTTCGGGTGATGTGCAAATGGCAGTGGCCAATAGGTTGGCGACGGCGTTTGAATATGATTGGGATGCGGGCCGGATTGATCTGGCCGTGCACCCATTCAGTTCCGGTAACAACAATGATTCACGGATCACGACGCGCGTTGACCCGAAAAACGTGTTCAACTGCTATTATTCGACTATCCATGAGGTCGGGCACTCGAAATACGAACAGGGGATGCCTGCGGAACTGGCGATGCAACCGGCAGGCAAGTACGCCTCTATGGGCGTGCATGAAAGCCAGTCACGGATGCTGGAAAACCAGATCGGTCGCAGCCGTGCATTCTGCGAATGGATGTTTGGCGTGATGCGGGATGAAATGGGTGATTTTGGCCTGAAGGATGGCGAGGCATTGTATCGCGCCGCCAACCGTGTGGAATCAGGTTTCATACGCACAGAGGCGGACGAGCTGCACTATAACCTCCATGTATTGATGCGGTTCGAGTTGGAGCGCGCGTTGATCCGTGACGAGCTTCAGGTCGCTGATCTAGAGGCCGCATGGAACGATACTTTCAAGCGTGACTTTGGCGTAGACGTGCCCGATGCGGCGCATGGTGTGTTGCAAGATGTGCACTGGTCGGTTGGATTATTCGGGTACTTCCCGACCTATTCGTTGGGCAATATCTATGCGGGCGAGTTGTTCGCGCAAATGCAGGAAGTGATGCCCACGCTGGACGATGATTTTGCCAAGGGCGACACGTCTAATGCGCTAGCGTGGCTGGGCGAGAATATTCACCAGAAGGCACATTCTTCAGCCCCCGAACAGATTATTGCGGATGCCGTCGGCCATACCCCAACAGAAAAACCATTGCTGGCCTATCTGGAACACAAATTCACTGATCTTTACGACCTTTAAGGAACCACGATGAAACCAATCAAAGCAATGGCGGATGCCATGGGCATGGATGAAGCGACGTGGTTGCGCCATGCCAACCCTTGGAGCGTCTGGTCACGCTTTATCATCCTGCCATTGTTGGCATTGGCTATATGGGCCCGCATTTGGGTTGGCTGGTGGTCCCTTGCGCTTGTCTTGGTGTTGGCCGTCTGGACCAGGTATAATCCTCGGGCTTTTCCTGCACCGAAATCGACGCGGTCGTGGGCGTCTCGGGCTGTGATGGGGGAACGCGTGTGGTTGGCACGTAAAGACACGCCCATTCCCGATCATCACGCAAAGGCGGCGCTTGTATTAAGCTCGTTGGCGGGTGTGGGGATGCCATTTGTTGGCTACGGTTTATGGAAGTTGGATTTTTGGCCGGCGTTTATTGGTGTGGTTCTGATCGTGATATTCAAAATGTGGTTTCTGGACCGAATGGTTTGGCTGTATGACGACATGGCACGCGAAAATGCCCAGTATGCTGCATGGTTACGATGAACGTTGCCCCCACGGCAATTCCCCTGTAAACGCGCCCTATGACCAAAGTTTTTGACATGGATGACCACACACGCCTGCCATGGCGCTTCCACGCCGAGGCGTTGAGGTTGGCCGCTGACGCCTGAATTGCGCGCGCCCTGTCACTCGAATAAACACAACTCACACCTACGCGGGAGAAAACTATGACCGCCAAGACTCTATATGACAAAATCTGGGATGCCCATTTGATCAGCGAAGATGCTGATGGAACGTCTCTTCTATATATCGACCGCCATCTGGTACACGAAGTAACCAGCCCTCAGGCGTTTGAAGGCTTGCGGGCTGCTGGACGTGAAGTACATGCACCAGATAAAACCATTGCCGTTCCGGACCACAATGTACCGACAACGCTTGATCGTGTTGACGGTGTTGTGAAGAACGAGGAATCACGCATTCAGCTGGAAGCACTTGATAAAAACGCCAAGGATTTCGGTGTGCATTACTATCCGGTGGACGATGTTCGCCAAGGTGTTGTGCATATCATTGGGCCCGAGCAGGGCTGGACATTGCCCGGCATGACCATCGTTTGCGGTGACAGTCACACGGCGACCCACGGTGCATTTGGTGCGTTGGCGCATGGTATCGGTACATCCGAGGTCGAACATGTCTTGGCGACGCAGACGCTTATTCAGGCCAAGTCGAAGAACATGAAGGTCGAAATTACTGGCAAGCTGCCGTCCGGTGTTACGGCCAAAGACATCACAATGACGGTTATCGGGTTAACCGGTACGGCTGGTGGTACGGGCTATGTGATCGAATATTGCGGCGAAGCGATCCGTGATTTGACCATGGAAGGTCGCATGACCGTCTGCAATATGGCGATCGAGGGTGGCGCTCGCGCTGGCTTGATTGCACCGGACGAAAAAACGTTCGAATACGTCAAGGGCCGCCCACATGCACCAAAAGCTGGACACTGGGAAATGGCGATGGAAGCGTGGAAAGCCCTCTTTAGTGACGAGGGCGCACATTTCGACAAAGTGTTGACCATCAAGGGCGAAGACATTGCGCCTGCGGTTACTTGGGGTACTAGCCCTGAGGATGTTCTGCCTATTACAGGAATAGTGCCAAGCCCCGAAGATTTTGAAGGCGGCAAGGTAGATGCAGTTGCACGTTCGTTGGAATATATGGGCCTGACTGCTGGCATGAAGTTGACCGACATCGAGATCGACACGGTTTTCGTCGGGTCGTGTACGAACGGGCGGATCGAGGATTTGCGCGCTGTGGCTGATGTTGTGAAAGGCAAGAAGATCAAAGACGGAATGCGTGCGATTGTTGTGCCGGGTTCCGGTTTGGTGCGTGCACAGGCCGAGGAAGAAGGAATTGCGCAAATTCTTTCCGATGCGGGGTTTGAGTGGCGATTGGCCGGTTGTTCCATGTGTCTGGCAATGAATCCAGACAAATTGGAAGAAGGTGAACGTTGCGCCGCAACAACCAACCGCAATTTTGAGGGCCGTCAGGGTCGTGGGGGGCGTACACACCTAGTGTCGCCAGCAATGGCCGCCGCTGCCGCTTTGACCGGTCATTTGACCGACGTTCGTGATCTGTAAGGAGTTCGGAAAATGGAAAAATTTGATAAAGTAACCGGCGTTGCAGCGCCTATGCCGCTGATCAACATCGACACCGATATGATTATTCCGAAGCTGTTTTTGAAGACCATCAAGCGTTCCGGTTTGGGCAAAAACCTGTTCGACGAGATGCGTTTTGACGCTGATGGCAACGAGAAACCGGACTTCGTTTTGAACAAGCCAGCATACCGAAATTCCGAGATTATCGTGGCAGGGGATAACTTTGGATGCGGTTCTTCGCGTGAACATGCACCTTGGGCCTTGCTCGATTTTGGAATTCGTGTAGTAATATCCACAAGTTTTGCCGATATCTTTTTTAATAATTGTTTCAAAAATGGAATCCTGCCCATTGTATTACCGCAGGAAGATGTCGACAAATTGATGGACGACGCCGGCCGAGGGGCCAATGCGGTGGTAACAGTTGATTTAGAGAATCAGGTTATTACAGGACCTGATGGTGGTGAGATAGAGTTCACGGTGGATGCGTTTAAGAAGCATTGTTTGCTAAACGGGCTGGATGATATTGGTCTGACGTTGCAAAAATCAAATGCGATCGACGCGTTCGAAAAGCAGTACGGGGCGGCAACGCCCTGGGTTTGAAGCCAGGTCTCGCGAAAGCGGGATCACAACAGGAACGGGGCGGGCGTATATGCGCCTTTTGGGGGCTATATTCAGAGCACTTTGGTTCGTAGTTGTTGCTGCGATCCCATCGCTGTTGCTCCCCTCTGCATCGCAGGGGGCGGTGGAGTTTGCGCTGATCATTGGCGCGATCATCGGAATGTTTACGTTCTTTGAATACGGTTCGAGTACACCGGGCTTTGTCGATTTCCGGTATGCGCCCCCTTACAACCGCTTCAGGGCATTCACGATCGCTATGCAGGTTGTGACTATTACGTTGGTTTGTCGGGCGGTTGAATTGGGGCTAAGCGACTCAACGCTGGTGGACTGGGCACAACAAGCGGCGCAGTTGTTCGATTTCCAGTACAGTCCGGTATCAATGGCGATAGATAACATACTTTCGGATTCACGTTTTTCTGACACGACGGCGATTTTGCTGGTTTACAGCATTACAACCAGCTTTGTTGTGGGCGTCGGTATGACGTTGGCATTTTCCTTGATTTTGTGGGTATTCGGATGGCCGCGCGACCGCGAGAACTTTAATCTCTGGGAGAATTTACCGACATTCCAGCCGTCCGACGGTGGGTCGATAACCAAGCGTTTGCGACGTGATGCATATTTCAACGTCTTGCTCGGGGTCGCGTTAATCTATGCTTTACCATTTATCCCTACCTATGGATTCGAGTGGCTGACGGTCGATATATTCGAGAATAATCAGGTGATGGTATGGGCGGCGACATTATGGGTGTTCATTGCGACCAGCCTGATTGCGCGCGCTTCTGCCATGCTAAAAATCGCACGGATACTCTCGCGCGTTCAAGGGTAAACGCAGGCCGTATTATTGCGGCTTTGGTCTTCCTACTTTTCTCCACAACTTTCTGCATCGCCGAAACGGTTCGCATCGCGACGTTCAATGTCTCTTTAGGGCGCCGCGGTCCCGGGGTGTTGTTGAAGGGCATTATGTCGGGAAAAGATGCACAGGTGTTGGCAGTCGTGGCCATTATTCAGCATGTCCGGCCGGATATTTTGCTGTTGAACGAGTTCGACTCAGATTTCACCAATCTGGCTTTGGATGCCTTTCGCAGTGAACTAGGCAAAGGCGAGAGTGCGATAAACTATGAATACTTCTATACCCCGATGGGAAACGAGGGGGTCTCGTCGAGGCTGGATCTCGACGGTGATGGCTCGCCGGACGAGTGGGCAGATGCTTTCGGTTTTGGGCGATTTCCGGGCAGTGAGGGGATGGCGCTCTTGTCTAGGTTCCCGATTGATATGCAAGCGGCGCGCAGTTTTTCATTGCTGAAATGGACGGATTTACCGGATGTGATGTTGCCGGTGAATGCCGAAGGATTGGCGTATTTGCCGGAAAATGTGATCACCGCGTTTCGTTTATCTTCAAAGTCGCATTGGGATGTGCCTGTGGTTTTTCCAAACGGGCGGCGGGTGAATATGCTGGCCGCGCATCCTACGCCACCGGTTTTTGACGGCGTAGAAAATCTGAACGGATTACGCAACGACGCGGAAATCGGATTTTGGGTTTCCTATCTGGATGGAGTTTCGTTCACGGACGATTCAGGGCGGCAGGCAGAGTTTAACGCAACCGACTTTGTTCTTCTGGGTGATATGAACAATGATCCCAACGATGGGGAAGGACAAAAGCGCGGCATTCACGCTTTGTTAAGCCATCCGCTGGTGAGGGACCCGCAACAAGGCTCAGAAGGGGCGGAGGCGGCTTCGCATAGGTACGGCGGCGCGAACAGTGCGCATGTCGGAAATCCAGCACAGGATACAGTGGAATGGGACGCGGATATCGGCAACATGCGGGTCGATTACGCGCTGCCGTCTGCTAGTTTGACCGTAACGGACAGCGGCGTTTTCTGGCCAGCGTCAGATACGCCTGACGGGCATATGATTGCTGAAGGGCGGGAAGGCGCGTCAAACCATCGGATGGTTTGGGTCGATTTGCTGGTCGACTAAAGCGGTGGGCAGGGCGTTAGACCGTCGTTTGTAAGTAAGGACTGTTCCGCGTCTTCAACGACCAGACAAGACAAAAACCGACCAAAAGCCGCACCAGTATCAATGGCGATTCGGTTTCCGTGGTTCTCGACCGTATTAACAGGGGTGTGGCCATGAACGACCGTAAATCCGTGATCTTTATCCGAGGACAAGAACGGGTCGCGTATCCATATCAAATCATCGAGCGTTTGATCTTTGAGAGCGGCATCTGGATTGATTCCGGCATGCACGAATAGGTAACTGCCAAGGCGAACGTAACGCTCCAAATTCTTAAAGAATTGTAAATGCGTATCGGGGAGGGCCGCGCCGAACGCGTCGTGCTTGGCATACGGGTCATCGGGCGTAGCACCGTCAACACCGTACGAACGCAGGGTCTCGGCGCCGCCGCCGAGCTCGTGAAGCCAGTGGATTTTGTTAACCTTTGGGCCGTTGGGTCGTATCGGGATCGAGGGGTCTTTTAGGAACGTCAGAAGCATCTCGTCGTGGTTGCCAAACAACATGTGCGTGTTGTTCGTGGATGCGTCCTCTGCGATCAGGTTGTCGATAACACCACGACTGTCAGCGCCGCGATCAATGAAATCACCCAGATAGACAATAACCGGGTGCGCGTGAGGGCGATTTTGCAAGTCTTGTCGGATGTTTTCCTGAACTTGTTCTAGGTCTTCAAGGCAGCCATGTATGTCGCCGATTGCATAAATACGGTGTCCGTCAGTGTGGTTAGCCATACGCAAAACTCCCTTTGGGTATGCGTATGGCAGACAGGTTCAGGAATGCAACACCTGTTGCATGGCGACATTTAACGGCGTTGGTTTGAAATCGGGCAACAGGGTATCAAGCGCGCGGCCATCTAGTTGGTGCGGTTTGTTCCATAGATACCGCATCGCAATGACTTCGCGAATAACTGGCGAGAACAGACCGACCGCAGACATAATGCCCCACGGGATGGTTTTCACTTTAAGGGTATTGTCGGTCGCGGCCTCGATGGCGGTGATTAACTCGTCACCTGTCAGGGCAAATCCCGCAAACGGAACATCGGCAAAACGGGGCAGCGTTTCGCGAATTTCGCAAAGCTCGACGGCGGCGCGGGCCATGTCGGGCAGATAAGCCCAAGCGTGGATTTGGTCCGTCGGTCCGGGGTAAGTGATGACACCTTTGTCGACTTTATTGGTAATCTGGCCGTCGAACCAGTTGCCAGTTTTCTCGGCCTCTATGAAATCGCCGCCGCGCAGTATGATCGTGCGAATGCTCGGCGCATCGCGAAAGCTCCGCTCCATTTCTACACGCAACGCGCCTTTCCCTTTTGCGGCAGCTTGCGGTGTTTCCGTAGATAGCAGCGACGGCGGATTGGTTCCAAAGTTATAGACATTCCCGGGAATCAGTACGGTCGCGCCACTGGTACGAGCCGCCGCGATGACGGATGCGGTCAAAACCGGCAGCATCTCGGTCCATTTGTGGTATGGCGGGTTAAGGGCGTTAACGATAACGTCGAAACCTTTTGCGGCCGCTGCAAGGGCATCCGGGTCGCTGGCATCAGCCTCGATCGTTTTGCCTGTGTGGCTTTTGCCGGGGCGCACAAGTGCGGTTACGTCCCAACCGGCATCGCTGAAGGCTTTGTGTGTGGCGCGACCGAAGCGGCCGTTTGCGCCGAGGATTAATACTTTGTCTGTCATGGTGTACTCCTTTTCTGCGTTCAACATGACATGAACGAAAATGAATGTATCTTGCCAAAAACTGTAGGTCTGCTATTCATAAATGAATATGATTGAGAATCTTGATTGGACATATATTCGCGCGTTTCTCGCCGCGGCCGAGGGTGGGTCGCTGTCTGCGGCTGCACGGGCGTTGAAGCTAAGTCAGCCGACGCTCGGGCGACAAATCAGAGCGGCGGAGGAGGCTTTGGGAGTCGAGCTGTTTCATCGACAACCCCGCGGTTTGGCCCTGACACCCGCTGGCGAGAAAATGTTGGTTCCGGCAAAAGAGATGCAAGCTGCTGCTGCGCGATTGTCACTGGTGGCGGAAGGTCAGGATACGCGCCTAAGCGGCGTGGTGCGCATCACGGCCAGCGAGATGGTAGCGCATTATTTGTTGCCACCGATAATTGCCGGAATCAGGCAGGCTGAACCCCTGATCGAACTGGAAATCCACCCGTCGAATGATTCCAAAAACCTGCTGTTTCGCGAAGCGGATATCGCTGTTCGTATGTACCGCCCCGATCAACTGGACGTTATTGCCAAGCATATTGGCGACATGCACATGGGGATGTTTGCGTCCCGCACGTATATTGCGCGGCATGGAATGCCGAAGGGGATCGACAAGATATCCGGGCACGAGTTTATCGGATATGTCGAAAACCCCGCGATTATCGAAGGCATGAAGGAACTTGGTCTGGATATTGACCGGCATTTTTTCAAGACACGCAGCGACCAGCAAGCGGTGCACTGGGAATTGGCGCGGGCTGGCTGTGGCATTGGGTTTACCCAGTTGCGAACTGGTAGAATGGATCGGGATATGGTGCAGGTTTTGCCGGAAGTGCCCATATCGACACTGCCGTTTTGGCTGACCGCCCCGGAGGCTTTGCGGACCAATCCGCGCATTCGTCGCGTGTTTGACTTGCTTGTAGCCGCCCTTAGCGACGTGGTGGATGCTTGACCCCGCGCGGGCAACACGGTAGGCGATTTCTAACGGAAATTGACTTAAGGACACGCACATGAACACTCCATCCCTTCTTATACTTGCAGGCGACGGCATCGGCCCCGAAGTTATGGGCGAAGTTAAGCGGATTATCACATGGTACGGCGAGAAGCGCGACATGGAATTCGACGTGTCCGAGGACCTCGTTGGTGGGGCAGCTTATGACGCGCATGGCACGCCTTTGACGGATGCCACGATGGCCAAAGCACAGGAAGTGGATGCAGTTCTGCTGGGTGCTGTTGGCGGCCCTGCGTATGACAATCTGGATTTCAGCGTGAAGCCTGAACGTGGTTTGCTACGCCTTCGCAAGGAAATGGATTTGTTTTCCAACCTGCGTCCGGCACAGTGTTTCGATGCGCTGGCGGACTTTTCTTCGTTGAAGAAAGACATCGTTGCGGGCCTTGATATCATGATCGTTCGCGAATTAACCTCGGGTTCTTACTTCGGTGAACCACGTGGGATTTTCGATCTGCCGAACGGTGAACGTGAAGGGATCAACACGCAGCGCTACACGACAAGCGAAATCCGCCGCGTGGCGCGTTCGGCGTTTGAACTGGCTCGGAAGCGGAATAACAAAGTGTGTTCCATGGAAAAAGCCAACGTGATGGAGAGCGGCATTTTATGGCGTGAAGAAGTTACTTGGGTACATGAAAATGAATACCCTGATGTTGAACTTTCCCACATGTATGCTGACGCGGGCGCGATGCAGTTGGTTCGTTGGCCCAAGCAGTTCGACGTTATTGTGACGGACAACCTGTTCGGAGATTTGCTTTCGGATACGGCGGCGATGCTAACAGGGTCGTTGGGGATGTTGCCATCTGCTAGCCTTGGTGTGCCAATGGAAAACGGTCGCCCGAAAGCGATGTACGAACCGGTACACGGTTCTGCGCCTGATATTGCTGGCGAAAGCAAAGCTAACCCGATCGCTTGTATCCTGAGCTTCGCGATGGCGCTGCGGTATTCGTTCAACGATGGTGCTGAGGCTGATCGTCTTGAGGCGGCCGTCGAAAAGGTGCTGGCTGATGGCGCACGTACTGCGGATTTGCTGGGGCCAGAGGATGGTACACCCATTTCGACAACGGCGATGGGCGATGCGATTTTGGCAGAGCTGGACGCGAGCCTTTAAGCACGAAATATTATTGCATAGCCCGTTAACTTTTACCGGTTTTCGGTAAAACGGGCTATGCACAACACGTACACAATGCGTGCACAACCCGTATGCATACTAAATGACTCAAGATTGTTAACCTTTTCGGAAATATGCTTGTGTCGAGCGGGTAATACCCTCTTTTTGCCCGGGTTGATATGGGCTGCCTGAAACGGGTGATAATACGTTACAGAAGGATTTTCCGATTTGCCTACTTCAGAGTTACTGCGTCTGGTTGGTACCGTGTTTATCGCCGTCACGCTGGTGGTATTAGGGGATACTGCGGGAAAACTTCTGACATCTGGCGGGGTCGATCCTTTTGTTGTCGCTTGGTCGAGATTTACGCTCGCCGCGTTGGTGCTGCTACCTTTCAGCGGGATAACCCGACTCGAATTGCCCAGCTTATTAAACTGGCGCGTTTTGATAAGGGCTGCGTTTATTACCGGCGGAATTTGTTCCATTTTGACCGCGCTGAAAACCGAACCAATCGCAAATGTATTCGGAGCATTTTTTGTCGGCCCTGTTGTGTCATATGTTTTGGCGATTGTGTTCTTGGGTGAAAAACCGTCACGCACGCGAAGCCTGCTGTTGGGATTTGGTTTTATCGGGGTCATGCTGGTTGTCAAACCGGGGTTTGGTGCAACGAAGGGTATGGCCTTCGCGCTGATGGCCGGAGCTTTCTATGGCGCGTATCTTGTGATGACGCGGGCTGTTGCGAATGATTTCAGACCTAGGTTCCTTTTGATTTCGCAATTGCTTATCGGGACGGTTATTCTGACGCCGATTGGGTTAAGTTCTGACCTGCCACAGCTTAGTCTGAATGTGACGTTGCTAATTCTGTTGAGCGCGCTTGGGTCGGCCTTGGGAAATTACATGTTGGTTATTGCCAACAGGAAAGCCGAAGCCAGTTTGATAGCCCCGTTGATTTACAGCCAATTGATATCAGCGACTATTCTTGGCGTTTTGGTGTTTGGCGACTGGCCGGATGCCTATTCGTTCATTGGGCTTGTTATTATCGCCGCATCGGGTGTGGGATCATTGATTGCAAATAGACATGCGAACTCCGCGCAACCGCGTCGAGTTTGAGGTATTCGTGAGATATCGCGTAGGTCGAGAAGCACCACCGTCGTTACATTAGCGGAATTATGATCCCTTTGCGGGACCACCCGTCGGTGCTGCAATGGCCGCGAATGATAATGAATTCGGTGCCCTTCGGGATCTCGACGCCTCTGACCTGTGTCGTGATATGTTTGGCGCCAATGCTGGGCATCGGGATGTCTGCTGTTTCGAGTTGCACTTCGTCAGGTGAAAATATCGCGATGCTATCCATCATGTGATCACTTCCGACATCATGGTGGTGAATCGTAACATCGAAGTTCCACAACCCCGCTGAATGGACCGCCTTAACCATCAGTATTTCGACCTTATCCGCAAATGCAGGCAAGGCGAGGGTTAGTGAAAACAGCACGGCGAGTAATAACTTCACTTATGGCTCCGGTCTTGGTTGGCTGACCAATTGTTATCATGGTTTAGTTCGAAATGCGGATCACATTTTCGCAACAGGGCGTGATTGCTATTCTAGCAGCAAAATGTAGTCGGGCCCGTCGCCGTGGATCAGATCATGGGGGCGCAGGATCACCTTTGTGGTTCCAACGGGAATATGGATTCCGCTTAGGCTGCGCGTAAACGGGCGTTCGTTGACGTGTGGGTGTGCGAGGGTTCGATAACCCAGTTCGGTGCCGTCAACGGCGTAGACACCCCAACCATCGGCATAGTGATCCCAGCCAGTGTCTTCGTGCAGCAGTGTTACGTCGAGCCGCCATGTATCGCCCGACTGTGTTGCATTTACCGAAACGATTTCGGGGGTATCGGCGGTGGCCAGTAAGGGTAGCAGTACAAGAATCGCGGCAAGAGTGGTTGATTTCATCAATGATTCTCCTAAATCTTGAGGCAGTATAGGTCGAATATCGCGGTTGCCCTTTCACATTCGCGTGGAAATCGCTAAGAGCGCGGTGTTGAACCCCCTATTTCAGGAGAAAAGTCTTGGGTTACAGAATCGTCGTCGTTGGCGCCACTGGCAATGTGGGCCGTGAAATGTTGAACATCCTTGATGAACGCGAGTTCCCGATCGAGGAGCTGGCCGTGCTTGCAAGCCGTCGCTCGTTAGGTACGGAAGTTGCATTTGGCGAGAAGACGTTGAAGACGGGCGATCTGGACACGTTTGATTTTACGGGCTGGGATATGGCGTTGTTTGCAGTTGGGTCCGAGGCGACCAAGCAGTATGCGCCAAAGGCTGCGAAGGCCGGTTGTGTGGTTATCGATAACAGCTCGCTTTATCGGTACGACCCAATGGTGCCGCTGATTGTGCCGGAAGTGAACCCTGACGCGATCATGGGGTACGACCAGAAGAACATTATCGCTAACCCGAATTGTTCCACCGCACAGATGGTTGTGGCGTTGAAGCCGCTGCATGACCGCGCGACGATCAAACGGGTTGTTGTGTCTACATACCAGTCGGTTTCCGGCGGTGGTAAAGATGCGATGGACGAGCTGTGGATGCAGACCAAAGGCATGTATGTTCCAGGGCAAGAACGCGCACCGAAGGTGTTTTCCAAGCAGATCGCGTTCAACGTGATCCCGCATATCGATGTGTTTATGGATAGCGGCGATACCAAAGAAGAATGGAAAATGGTTGCCGAGACCAAGAAGATCGTGGACCCGAAAATCAAAGTCACTGCGACTTGTGTGCGGGTTCCGGTGTTCGTTGGGCATAGTGAGGCCGTGAACATCGAGTTTGAAGATTTCCTTGATGAAGATGAGGCACGGGATATCCTGCGCGAAGCACCGGGCATCATGGTAATCGATAAACGCGAAGATGGCGGGTATATCACACCAATTGAGAGCGTCGGCGAGTATGCAACGTACATCAGCCGTATTCGGCAGGATGTGACGATCGAGAACGGCCTGAATCTGTGGTGTGTATCGGACAACCTTCGCAAAGGCGCGGCCTTGAACGCGGTTCAGATC
>CALCGO010000509.1 GCA_937901055.1 uncultured Rhodobacterales bacterium | reverse complement strand
TTGGATCTTCAGGGCATTTCTTCGGAGTTCAGCATACCCAAGATCGCTATGAAACCGCCTTCCACCAACCCTTCATCAGCGATTGGCGCAATTATGAAGGATGGGAATTGGCCGGTGGTATTTGGACGGCGGAGCGGGCCTCGGCCAAATATAAGGAGATCATGGCGGATTATAAAAAACCGCCTATGGATGTGGCCATTCATGAAGAGTTGCGGGCTTTCGTCGATCGCCGAATTTCCGAAGGTGGAGCGCCAACTGATTTTTGATTGTAATTATACTTTCATCACCATTTTTACTGGAACTAACAGTAGTAAAGTGGCGCACTTTTAAATCGGAAAGCAAACTTAAAGAAATGTTTTTTGAGCTGGCAGTTCCTGTATGCGATAAGTTTTTGGACTGGTGAAAGAAAGTAGGCGGTCCCACTGGACCGCCCATATTTTATTATCCACCCATTGCTTTAGGTAGCCAAAGTACGAGCTGCGGGAACATAAATAGCAAGATCAAGCCGATTAATTGTACAACCATAAATTGCATCATCCCAAGGTAGATATCTTTTAAATCCCAATTGGGGACTACGCCTTTTAGAAAGTACGCAGATAGAGCCACTGGTGGACTTAGCCATGCAGTTTGTAGGTTAACTGCCACCATTATGCCGAACCAAACCATCTTGTCGTATTGGCTCTCAAAGCCTGGCAAATCCAATGCCATTACTGTCGGTAGTAATACAGGTATTACGATCAAAACAATTGGTACCCACTCCAATGGCCAGCCAAGAAGAAAAATCAGTACCATTATTAGTATTAAGATCATGTACGGTGATAAATCCAACTGTAACAAGGCTTCAGTCATCATTTTTGGGGTGCCGAGTGAAGAAAACTCGGCTCCAAAGAAATTAGAAGCCGCAACCAAGAACATGATCAAAACAGTGATTTCCAAGGCCTTAATCAGGCTATCGAAGAACCCAGAAATTTTGAATTTACCGTAACTTATAGACAACAAAATTGCACCAAATGCGCCCATTGCAGCAGCCTCTGCAGGTGTTGCAAAGCCAAACAAGATTGAACCTAAGGCGAAGGAAATTAGTATGGTCGGTGGCATTAGGCCAGCAAAAAACTCGTCCCAGAGCTCTGAGAAATGAAAGTTTTCTGCAGTATCTGGGCGGTATAATGCAAAAGACTTGTATGCGGTGAAACCCATAAATAATAGCCACATGGTGTGATAAAGAACACCGAACCCTAACCCATTTGAATTCATTAACTGTGTTGCAGCCCAAGCTGCCTGGACCGCCACTGCGATTGGGACTGCCAGACGTAGCACTTTCAAACTACGGTACGCACCGTGGGCAATCATCAGAACTGCAATCAGTACTAGCAAGCCGCTAAAAGGAAATAAGCTTAATGCGCCGCTAAGAGACAAACCAAAGACCCTACATATAGCCAACACACCCATGCATATTAGTATCACTTCCAGCCCATAATTCTTGGAGGTCTCTGGTTGATCCTCTTCAGCTAGAATTGGGCCTAAAGCAGGATTGATCCAGCAACGGCCCAGTGTATAAACCAAATACAGGATGGCTAGGATTGCGCCTGGAATGAAGGCTCCGCGGAACAAGTCTAATGTTGAAACATCCAGGACAGGGCCCATCACTATAAGCATGATTGATGGGGGGATTAATATTCCTAAAGTGCCGCCCGCGGTAATTGTTCCAGCTGCCAATTGGACATTGTAACCGGACCGGCTCATTGTTGCACCGGCCATAATGCCTAGTAGGGTAACTGAAGCTCCCACAATGCCCGTAGCGGCCGCGAAAATTGTGGAAACGATCAGAACAGCTATGTAAAGTGAGCCCCGAATGCGTGACATAATCATTTGGATTGAAGCAAACAGGCGCTCCATTAATCCTGCCGCTTCCATTACAATACCCATCAAAATAAATAGTGGCACTGCCATTAATTGATCGTTTAGCATGGTGGAATTAGTGTTTAGTGTCATCAAAAGGGTGGTCAATTTAAAATTTGATCCCCAGATTCCAAACACAAATGCTAAAAAAATTAATGTGAACGAAATTGGAAAACCAATAAATATCACAAAGAGCATCGCGCCCAGCATAATTAGTCCGATGGTCGGTTTTGATAGTCCGGGGCCTTCTGCGATTAGTCCAGAAAACCAATCCGTGAGTGGTAGAGAATTTGGGTAGAAAACTGATATCACGATTGCGCCAACGATAATGAAGTATGGTACTAATAATTTAACAAAGATTGCCTCACGCTCTTTGCCCATTTTGTGAAAAGCGCGAAATAATTCTGGAAATCCTTGCAGCAACAGCAAAAGTCCCCCAACTGGCATAGCTAAGCGAGCGGGCCAAAGGACTGGCCCCCAGGTGCTGTCAAACGCAGTTTCGCCAGAATTGTAGGCTACAAGCCAGTATTGTGATGTAATTATAGTAAAGAAAATCATCGATGGAATGAAGAATGCCATGTACGCTAAAGCATCAACCGTCGCTTGCGTTTTATCAGACCAGTTTCGATAAATAAAATCAGCCCGAATATGTACACCACGCATTAAACCATATCCCGCTGCACCCATAAACAGTACGCCGGCAATCATACGGCTGATATCGTATGCAAAAACCGTTGGGCCTAACCCTATATTTCGAGCTAGCTGATCCCATCCATAGCCGGACATGATTGCAAAAGAGTTACGAGCAATCACCTCAAAAACGACTACTCCGATTAACGGAACCATAAGTAAGCACAAAAGCTTGCCTGCCCAATCGTTAGCAATATCGATTGCTGCAGTAATTGGCTTCTGCCAAGGCGTCATGCCATCTGGTGTTTCCCCAGGTCGTTCCGCCCGACGCTCAGCAATTAGCTCATCGGCTATTTCCAGCTTTTTTGGATCAACTTCTTCAGCCATCCGGCCCTCCCATGGGTTTTACTCTCAGAAATTTTTCTAATTTCTTCTTGTGAAAACTTTTATATAAAATGCTTTCAAAAGAAGAAATACGAGGCCGTTTGGCCTCGTATTTTTATGTTTTACTTCAAGCTATCAGCGTGTGCCTTGCCTAGGGCAGCGTTTGAAGCCTGTGCGCCAGCCCAGAAGGGAACCGCAACGTCTGCAAAGTCTTTCTGAGACTGCCAAACTTCAGCAAAGAATTCGTTTTCTGCAGCACCTTTTTCAAGGAGCGCCTTCGCAGCACCCATATATGCTGGGAAATAATCCGCTGGAGTATCATGCAAGATAACGCCGTGGTTGTCTGTGAGATCTTTAAGCGCTTTTCCGTTTGCAAGGATACGATATGACATTGACTTTGATAGAGAAGCATTAGCAGCTACTTCAAGGGCTTTTTTCTCGGTATCGGTCAGGGCATCATAGAAGTCTCCGTTTACATACAGGTCAGCATTAACCACGACCTGGTGAAGACCCTGCAGGTAGTAATGCTTCAGAACTTTTTGAAATCCAAAAGCCATATCTGCCACTGGGCAGCACCATTCAGCTGCGTCGATTGTGCCTTTTTCCAAAGCGGGGAGGATGTCGCCTCCACCCATCGCTACAGAGGCGACGCCGATGTCTTTATAAGCTTGACCAACCATGCCTGGAGGGGCGCGGAAACGGTATTTGCGGAAGTCGTCCATGGAGGCAATTGGCTCAGAGAACCAACCTAGTGCTTCTGGACCCACGGGTTGAAGCATAAAGCCTTTTACATTGACTCCCATTTCATCCCAAAGTTGGTCATACAATTCCTTGCCACCACCATATTGGAACCATGACAAGAACGACAGTGCGTCCAGACCAACGCCGGCGCCAGCTATGGGAGCACCAAAGAGGTTAGCAGCGACGTGTTTACCGCCCCAATAGTGTGTCCAAGCAAAGCCACCTTCAACCAGCCCTGCATCCACGGCATCCATAACATCTCTGGATCCCACCACTGCACCAGCAGCAAGAACTTCAAGCTTCAAAGATCCGCCAGTCAAGGCATAGACGTCTTCACCAAAGTCCCTAACCATTTTAATCTCGTCACCAGTGGTTGGTAAGACTGATTGAATGCGCAGTACTTTTGTATGACCATCGGCAAACGCCGCTGGCGCAAAAGCCAAGCCGGCTACAGTAATAGCAGCTGTCTTGGCAAGTGTTTTCAGGTTAAACATTTAAGTTTTCCTCCCTTATGTTGTACCTTCATTGTCTTGTTTTGGACCCGGGCCGAAGGCACACCATCGGGTCGTAGAGTATTGGCTTCATCTTTATGCCGCCAAATCCCAATTCTTTTTAGTGGCTTTTGCTGATCTCCCAGCCTTCCACGAGCCCCAAAAGAGGCCCCACACCGTGGTTAATGTCGAAAAAGCCACGGAACATCATTTCACCGGCGACGTATAGTAGTACAATCAATCCCAACCAGGATATCCATGGATAATTTGTAAGCAACTTCATAATCAAAGTGGCGGCGAATGCCATGAGCACGATAGCCAATCCCAGACCAAATACCAAGATTTGCTTGTCGCCATCGGCAATTGCCGCCACGGCGAGAACATTGTCGAGGGACATTGAGACATCTGCAATCGTGATTGAGATCAGCGCGCCGGCCATGGTTTTTCGTGGCGCTCCTGTGTAGCCCTGCTCAAGATCACCGGCGGTCAGCATAGCCTCCTGCGCATCTCGCTCGAGACCCTCGCGAATTTCTTGAAACAGACGCCAGCATACCCAGAAAAGCAGGACAGACCCGATAAACAAAATGCCTGGTATACCGAGAAGGGTTGTTGCTATCACGGCGAATACGATCCGCAGGACAGCAGCAATCACCATACCGTATAAAATAG
>CALCGO010000508.1 GCA_937901055.1 uncultured Rhodobacterales bacterium | reverse complement strand
TAGACGCGTCCCTCACGCGGTGCTGAAATACGATGCCGAGAGTAACCCCTGCGTCCTGACAAATCTTGACGATTTCTCTGGATTCTTCAGCCGTGCGACCAATCGGTTTTTCGAGTAGAATGTGCTTTCCGGCAGCCGCTAGCGGAGCAATGAGCTCTGCACGTACATTGGGCGGCGTCGCGATGACGACGAAATCAATCTCGGAATCTGCCGCAATGTCCGCAACAGATTCGTATACTGATACCTCTTCGCCGGTGATGGATGATGCATCCACAGCTAGGATGCGCGCGCGCTCGTTGCTGCGCGACATAATCCCCTTAAGTCTCATGTTTCCAGCGGAATCAGCGCAAGCGGAGACATGTGTCTTCGCGACCATTCCCGCTCCTATCAGAGCTGCCACTTTCATTTGTGAAGCTTTCATTCCCATCCCAGTATTCTTGTCCCAAGGAAGCTTCGCACTCCGGTATACAGGTTGTCAATGCCCAGTACATCGGTATACGGTGAGTAAATGATATTGAGGGGGACAGTGTGAATAAGAGAGCGAAGGTTATCGATCTGCCAAGCAGGCTGGTTAAGAGGCTTGATCCCTCTAAGCCCGCAGCGGAGCAGATTTCCGCGTCCCTCAAGAAGGCCATTCTCGACATGAGTCTCGTTCCCGGACAAATCATTTCTGAGACTGAAATTGGTAAGGTGTTTGGTGCATCTCGGACCCCAGTGCGAGAGTCCTTCTCTTGGCTGAAAAGCCAAGGCCTTGTTGTCACTTATCCAAGTCGTGGCAGTTACGTCTCGAAGCTATCCATCCCGCAGATGAAAGGCTCGCAGTTCGTTCGGGAGTCACTTGAAGTCTCGATCGCAGAGCGACTTTGTGAGCGCGGGTTATCTGATGAAACGCTGACCGAGTTGCAGGAGAACCTCGATGAACAAAAGGACTTCGTGACGACAGGAGAAGGCGCTGCGTTCCATACTTTGGATGACAGTTTCCATGCCATACTCGCAGATGGAGTTGGGCATCCCCATATCTCTGAAATCATTCAACGAGAAAAAACAGGTTTGGACCGCTTGCGAGTGCTGTCGCTGACGAGTCCCGAGCACTTGGCCATCCTCTTGGCCGATCACCAAGATATCTTTGACGCGATCCGCAATGGTGAGGTTCAAAAAGCGCGCCAAAGTGTACGCAAACATCTCCGTCGTGTTCTCGACACGCTCTCTGATCTGTTTGTTGAGCACCACGAGTATTTTGAAAAGCACTGAAGGGACGTACTTATGAATTTTCCAGAGCAAGCGCTCTCGAAGCAAGCCCGCGCCCTATATGAGTTGGTTCAAAGCCTTCCGATCGTTTCCCCGCATGGTCACTGTGACCCGCGCTGGTGGGCCGAAGACACGCCCTTTCCTGACCCTGCTGAGCTTTTGATTATCCCAGATCACTACGTGTTTCGAATGCTGTACTCCCAAGGCGTAAAATTGAAAGACCTTGGCGTCGGCGTTGCTGAAGAAGAGCGAGATGCTCGCAAGGTATTTCAAACCTTCACGGATCACTGGCACTGCTTTTTGGGCACCCCGTCCAGAGAGTGGCTAGAATACACCCTCTACAAGACACTGGGTGTTGAAACCGAACTAACACCAGCTAGTTCAGGTGTGGTCTTTGATCAGATTAGTGAGAAGTTGTCGGAAAGTGCGTTCAAGCCGCGAGCTCTGTTCAAGTCGTTCAATATTGAAGCTCTGGCGACGACAGATGCGGCCGTGGATACACTTGAACATCACGCCACAATCAACAAATCCGATTGGTCAGGTCGTATTGTTCCTACATTCCGGCCAGACAGCGTTCTCAACCCTGAACGTTCGGACTTCATGGAAGGCTTGGAAAAGCTAAGGCAGGCGACTGGCAAAGAACTGGGCACGTTCAGCGAATACCTTGATGCGATTAGAGAACGAAGACAGTTCTTCAAGTCTATGGGGGCTACTGCAACGGATCACGATGTCCCCTACCTGAGCACGATTTACCTTTCTCAAGAGAAGGTCGAAGCACTCTATAAAAGGGCGCTATCAAATAAACTGAACCGAGGCGATGCGCGCTACTTTTATGGTCATATGCTCATCTTGATGGCTGAGATGTCAGTCGAAGACGGCCTTGTCATGCAACTCCATGTCGGAAGTGGTCGAAACTCAAACAAACCTCTATTCGAGAGCCACGGTCCGGATATGGGGGCAGATATGCCTCGAGCCATGAACTGGGTCAAAGGTTTGCAGGGCTTGTTGAACCGAGTAGGCAATGACCCACGGCTCAGTGTCATTCTCTTTACCTTGGACGAGAGCACCTACACCCGCGAACTCGGTCCTATGGCGGGCCACTGGCCTTGCTTAAGGATCGGTCCACCTTGGTGGTTCCACGACAGCACCAACGGCATCCGACGCTATTTGGATAGTGTTGTCGAAACTGCGGGGTACTTTAACCTCGCAGGATTCAACGACGACACGCGAGCGTTCTTATCGATCCCTGCTCGACATGACACTTGGCGTCGGGGTGTTTCCATGCACCTGTCAGATCAGGTTGCGAGCGGTCGGCTTCGACAAGGTGATGCAGAAATGCTGGCACCCCTTCTCTGCCGTGACATGGCCCTTGAGGCCTACCGGCTGAATGATGGGAACGCCTAAGATGCCACGTATTGTTCATCTAGGTCTCGGCAACTTTCACCGCGCGCATCAGGCCTGGTACACGGCACATTCTGACGGGTGGAACATAACCGGCGTCATCATGAGCAATCACAAGCTTCGTGATCAACTAGCCGCTCATGACAACAAATATGTACTTGGGATTTGGGGGAAGGATGGTCTGCGTACCGAAACCATATCGGTTTATGACGATGTTCTTCTTGCGACTGAACAGCCAAGCGACGTGATAGCAAAGATAGCTGATCCGCAAACCCAAGTCGTGACGCTGACGGTGACTGAAAAAGGCTACTATCTACGTTCCGAAGATGGCCGATTGGATCTTGCCTCGGAATCGATCATTCGCGACTTGACGTGCCCCGAGCCTAGAAGCGCAATCGGGTTACTGGCTGCTGGTCTCATTTCTCGCATGGATAACGGTGCAGGAGTACTCACTGTTCTTAGCTGTGACAACCTCGCAAACAATGGATGTAAACTGCGTCAGGCGATGGCTGACTACATGACCGAAAAAGACCCTGGCTCGGTCGAATGGCTGCTTAAGCATGTCTCCTTCCCCAATTCGATGGTCGACCGGATTACACCAAAGCTCACTGATGCTGCGGTGTTAGAAATCGCCAACTCAGCAGGGCAGAATGCAATGCCCGTTGTCGGAACGGAGGCATTCTCTGAATGGGTCATCGAAGATCAGTTCAGTGGAGCTCGCCCGGAGTGGGATGCAGCAGGAGCAGTCTTCGTCAAAGAAGTCGCCCCCTTCGAGGAACGCAAACTTAGGTTGCTGAATTCGTCCCATTCCTTCTTGGCTTACGCAGGGCAACTAGCTGGACACAGGTTTGTCCACGAAGCAAT
>CALCGO010000507.1 GCA_937901055.1 uncultured Rhodobacterales bacterium | reverse complement strand
CGCTGGACCGCAGGCGGGCTTGCGCGTATACCGTCCGTCATGTGGAAAAACGTCGCAATTATCATACGAATTAGCACCCCGGCTCTGTAAAAGAGGCCGGTCACAGGCGTATGGAAACTCCGCGCTGCCCCACCCCAGAATTTTTCTTGATTACGGAACTGCAAAATGTGCGCCGAAACACCTGAATATAAGACGACTTTGAACCTGCCAAAAACCGATTTCCCGATGCGGGCCGGATTGCCAAAACGCGAGCCTGAATGGCTGGCGAAATGGGCCGATATGGACCTCTACGAAAAACTGCGAGCCAAGCCGGACCGCGAACCGTTTATTCTACACGACGGCCCCCCATATGCGAACGGGCATCTGCATATTGGCCACGCGCTGAACAAAATCTTGAAGGACATGGTTGTGCGTTCCCAACAGATGATGGGCAAAGATGCGCGCTATGTTCCCGGTTGGGATTGCCACGGCCTGCCAATCGAGTGGAAGATCGAAGAGAAGTATCGCGCCAAGGGTAAGAACAAAGACGACGTGCCGATCAACGAGCTGCGCGGCGAGTGTCGTAAGTTTGCGCAAGGTTGGGTGGATGTGCAACGCGAGGAATTCAAGCGTCTGGGTGTTCAGGGCAAGTGGGATAAACCATACTTGACGATGGATTTTGAATCCGAGGCGGTGATTGCTGAAGAATTCATGAAGTTCGTGATGAACGGCTCGCTTTATCGTGGCTCGAAACCGGTGATGTGGTCGCCGGTTGAGAAAACCGCGCTGGCAGAGGCGGAGATCGAGTATCACGATCATCAGAGCCATACGATCTGGGTTAAGTTTCCGTTTACGAATGCTACGGGCGATCTGGACGGGGCGAGTGTTGTTATCTGGACGACCACGCCTTGGACGATCCCGTCGAACAAAGCGGTCGCCTATAACCCCAAGATTTCCTATGCGTTGTTCGAAGTTGAAGAAACTGAAGAAGAAAGCTGGACAGCTGCGGGTGACAAGTTTGTATTCGCCGATGAACTGGCTGCTGATGCTCTGGAAAAATCGCGTGTTACAAAGTTCAAGCGCGTTCGCGACGTAACTGGTGAAGAACTGGACGGTCTAGTTTGCAAACACCCGTTTGCCGATATGGATGCGTTCTGGGAATATCCAGAGGGCGTGCCGATGATCGACGGCGACCATGTTACGGACGATGCGGGTACGGGCTTTGTGCATACTGCACCAAGCCACGGTGCGGACGATTATGAAGCCTTCACCAAGCGTGGCTGGACCGACCGTATGACCCATAACGTCAACGAGGATTCCGCGTTTGAGGAATTCGTGCCGTTCTTCGCAGGCCTTGAGGTGTTTAACCGCAAGGGCAAGGAAGGTAAGGCGAACCAAGCCGTGATTTCCAAACTGGTTGAGGCGAACGCCCTGATCGCGCGGGGGCGGGTTAAGCATAGCTATCCGCATTCGTGGCGTTCCAAGGCACCGATCATTTTCCGCAATACGCCGCAGTGGTTTGTGGCGATTGATAAGGAATTGAATGACGGCATGGACACGCACGGCAAAACCATTCGCCAGCGTGCCTTGACCGAGATCGACAACGTGAAATGGTCCCCGAAATCTGGCCGTAACCGCCTGTATTCGATGATCGAGAACCGCCCGGATTGGGTGATGTCTCGTCAACGTGCATGGGGTGTGCCGCTGTCTTGTTTCATCAAGCATAACGGTGACGGAACAGTTGAAATTCTACGCGACAAAGCCGTGAATGACCGCATCGCCGCCGCTTTCCGCGCCGAGGGTGCGGATGCGTGGT
>CALCGO010000506.1 GCA_937901055.1 uncultured Rhodobacterales bacterium | reverse complement strand
CAGGGTTTTTCAAAGGCCCCGTCACCATCGCCGCCAAGAAGTTATACGCCACATAAACCAGCATCAAAGACACCAGAATTTCGTTGGTGTTGAACTTGATCTTCAGGAAGGCCGGGATCATCGCCCAAGCCATTCCGCCTAACGCGCCTGCGATTGTCATCAAGGGCAACACCCAGACGCCTTCCGCAGGATACAGCGCAAGACCGACGGCCCCGCCAGCAATAGCGCCCATAACGAACTGCCCCTCGGCCCCGATGTTCCACACGCCAGCGCGGAAACCGATGCTAAGGCCAGTTGCGATCAGGATCAGCGGGCCAGCTTTGATCAAGAGTTGAGATCGGGAATATGGTCCGAAAGTTTCATGGAAGAACGGATCAAGGAAGATGATCTTGATCGCCTCGAACGGGTCTTTGCCCATCGCTGCGAACAGAAATCCGCCCACTACCATCGTTATTGCCACCGCCAATATCGGTGTTAGCCACCGCATCGTGCTTGAGGCTTGTTGTCTTGGTTCTAACCTAAGCATTGGCGCTCTCCTCTAGATTTCCACCCATCATCAGGCCAATTTCCTCGATGCTCATCCCTGCCGCTGGGCGCGGTTTGGACATTGCTCCTTCGGCCAGAACGGCGAAGGTGTCAAACATCTCCATCAACTCGTCGAGGTCTTGGCTGATCACCAGAACCGCCGCCCCTTCTGCCGCCAACGCACGTAAAGCCTCGCGAATATCAGCCGCCGCCGCCGCATCAACACCCCATGTCGGCTGGTTCACAACCAACACCGTAGGCTTTTGCAACACCTCGCGACCGATCACAAATTTCTGCAAGTTCCCGCCCGAAAGCGAGCGCGCCGCGTTATCAATACCCGGCGTGCGAACATCGAACTGTTCCACAATATCGCGGGCGAAATCATCGCGTTTACCAAACAGGGTAAAGCCAGATTTGGTCAAACCCTGCCGAACCCGCGCACTTAGATAAGCGTTTTCTTTAAGGCTCATATCCGGCGCAGCCGCATGACCCAACCGTTCCTCTGGCGCAGCCAAAAGACCAAGCGCACGACGCGTCGTTGGCCCCATTCCGCCGACTTCCACGCCACTAAGTTTAACCATTCCGGCATCCGTCGGGCGTTCGCCAGACAGCGCCAGCAGCAATTCATCTTGCCCGTTGCCAGCCACTCCGGCCACGCCCATAACCTCGCCAGCGCGAAGTTCTAGCGACACGTTTGTCAGGCTGGTTCCGAACGGATCCAGCGATTCAAGCGACAAGCTTTCCAGATGCAACAACGTCTTGCCCGGTGTGAATTCCCGCGCCGTAGGCATCGACAATTCGCCACCGATCATCATTTCGGCCATGGACCGCGCGGTTTCTTCGGCGGGGATACACGTATCAACCACCTTGCCCATCCGCAGCACAGTTGCGTGGTCACAAAGCGATTTTATCTCGTCCAGTTTGTGGCTGATGTACAGGATCGCGACGCCTTCGGACGACAGTTTCCGAAGCGTCAGGAATAGCGTGTCGACCTCTTGTGGGGTCAAAACCGATGTCGGCTCGTCCATAATTAAAAGCTGCGGATTTTGAAGCAAACACCGCACGATTTCGACGCGCTGACGTTCGCCAACCGACAGATCCCCGATCAGACGATTAGGATCCAGCGGCAGGCCGTAGGCGTTGCTAACCTCGATGATCTTCTCGTTCAGTTCTGCGCGGGGCGGCGCGTGTTCCATGCCCAGCGTGATGTTTTCCGCAACATTCAACGCTTCAAACAGCGAGAAATGCTGGAACACCATGCCGACGCCCAGATTGCGGGCCTCACTTGGTTTATGGGGCATGTAATGCTCGCCATGCAGCAGCATGTCGCCCTCATCGGGATGCACCAGACCATAGATCATTTTCACGAGCGTCGATTTACCGGCCCCGTTCTCCCCCAGAAGCGCGTGAATTTCGCCCTCCTGAATGGTGAAGCTGACGTTATCGTTCGCCTTCACACCGGGGTAAGATTTACTTAACCCTTTGATTTCGAGCAGCGTCTTCCTCATGCGCTCACCTCCCTTATTTTTTGTTTTTCTACGCGCGTTTGTTCCAGCAACGCTGCGGTAACGCCGACAGCAATCGCCATCGGTTCTTTGCCAAGCGCACGGTTGCCAATGGGGCATTCAAGGCGCGACGCATCTACGCCCGCCTCGGTTAACCGCCGGATAAACCGTGCTCGTTTAGTATCGGATCCAATCAACCCAAGCCCGCCGAACGCGCGACTTAATACGCGCAGGCAGATTTCTTGGTCGATGGAATGGGAATAGGTTAATACCAGATGCTGCGCATCGTCCGGCGCATAGGCCACCGCATTGGCAGGGTTGGCTGCCACCAGCATATCGGCATGGGGTGGGATGTCTGTCGGGAAACGGTCCCGCGCGGAATCGACCCACGTAACCGCAAAGGGCAAACCTTCCAGCGTGGCTACCAAGGCTCGGCCAACATGCCCTGCCCCATAAATCCACAAAGGTTGCTTCTGGGTTTCCACCGGTTCGATTAACCAGCCGTTAAGTAGGGTTAATGCAGTGTTACTTGCGCCAGACCGCGTATCGCGCAGATGTTTTTGCACATGTAAAGGTGATTCAACTGGTGCGCCGGATTTTGTGGGGCGCCCAAATGAACTT
>CALCGO010000505.1 GCA_937901055.1 uncultured Rhodobacterales bacterium | reverse complement strand
TTGAACTACTTCGCCTGCGCTTATTCGCACCCATTTTGTGTGGGTTCCGGGCAAACATGCTACACCGTCAAAATCCGGTTCCTGTGCAAGCAAACCCGCAATTTGTGTTTCCTCGCCACGCATTACGTCCGCGGGAGAGTTTTGCTTGATGCCTGGCACAACGAAAAATTCAATCCGCGTATCGACCCTTTGCGCACGCGCTAGTGATGATCTGGCAATCGGCTCACACGGTGCAACTTGGTACGGTGCTTCTACCCACCCTTGACGCGAACCAGCCATGCCACAAGACACTACTGATGTGGTTTCGTCGTCGTTCAACCAGTTTGAAATAACCTTCAATAATGCGGGTTCAAACGCTTCAGCAGGCAACTGTGACATGCCATCATCGGAAGTCGCGCTCGCTAGAACAGCCCCTTCATTTGACATGGCCCACGCCCGCAAATGCGTGGTACCCCAATCGACGGCGATCCAATCCGGCTTTATTCCGCTTACGTTGTTCATCCTGTCACCACTACGCCGCCATCGACCACAAGTGCTTGACCTGTCATCATCCGGCTGGCCTCAGATGCCAAAAATAACGTTGCATCGACAATATCGCGGGATTTCAAGTGTTCCTTAAGGCATTGTCTTTCCAAGTGCGCCGCTAAACTTTCCTCACTTGCCCAGAGGTCGATCTGTCGCTCGGTAAGCACCCATCCGGGCATCAGCGCGTTAACACGAATTCCGTCTGGTCCAAGTTCGCGTGCGAGCGCTCGTGTCAGGCCCGTTGTCGCGGCTTTTGATGTTACATATGCGGGATAACCAGCGTTACCCATCATGTAGGAAATAGACGAGAAGTTAATAATTGCTCCGCCACCTGCAGCCTTCATTCCTTCAACCGCTGCTTGCGCAGTGAAGAAATGCGGCCGCAAATTTACATCCATTCCCTGATCCCATTGCTTGGGGGTCATTTCAGCAACAGAGTGGCGCGTATCGTTCGCGGCATTATTCACAACCACGGTGATCGGCCCGTGCGCCTTTTCCGCCTGCTTCATCACCGATTGCAAAGCTGCAACATCGGTTATGTCACATTTAAAATACAGAGGTTTACGCCCGTGCTTTGCTTCCATCTCGGCAACAAATTCCGCTGTGTCTGAGCGCTGAACAAAAGCAACATTCGCACCTTGTTCCATAAATCCATCGGTCAACGACGCCCCGATTCCAGACCCGCCGCCCGTAATAAATACGCTTTTGTTTTTTAGGTCATGAAAAGTGACAAAATCTGACATTAGTGCGACTCCCTTGTAACTAGGCGTGTGTCTTTACCAACTAGAAAGTCCAGATCCGCTCCGCGATCAGCTTGCAGAACGTGATCTACATAAAGCTTGGCGTAGCCGCGGGAATAAAGCGATTCCTCGGGCTCCCAAGCTTTTCTGCGCTCATCCAGTTCAGCGTCGGAAACCAATAATTCCAAAGCTCCATTCTTGGTACTAAGTCGGATACGATCATCGGTTTTCACCAATCCGAGCGTACCTCCAGCGTTTGATTCCGGGGTGACGTGTAAGACAACTGTTCCAAACGCCGTTCCTGACATACGACCGTCTGAAACACGAACCATATCGCGCACGCCTTTTTCAACCAACACTTGCGGAATCGGCATGTTGCCCACTTCGGGCATGCCCGGGTACCCCTTGGGACCGCATCCCTTTAGAACTAGAATTGAATTTTCGTCGACAGGTAAATCAGGGCGATCAATGTTAGCTTTCATGTCTTCAATGTTTTCGAAAACATAGGCCTTACCCTCGTGCTCCAACAAGTGTTCCGAGGCGGCAGATGGCTTAATTATAGCACCGTTAGGTGCAAGGTTCCCACGCAAGACACGCAAGCCAGCAGCAGGTTTAACCGGGTTGTCCACGGACCGGATAACATCGTCGTTGAAAATCTCGGCGCCCTCGTGATAACTCGTAATATCCTTGCCCATGACCGTAAAGGCTGGGCGCAATTTATCTCGTAATTGCGCCAAAACCGCCGGGACGCCACCCGCGTAACAAAAGTCTTCCATCAAGTATTTTCCTGACGGCATGCAATTCACCAAAAGCGGA
>CALCGO010000504.1 GCA_937901055.1 uncultured Rhodobacterales bacterium | reverse complement strand
AGCTGCCGCGAACCCCTTCAGATAGGAACACATACTTGCCATTCAGTACCATCCCTGGCTCATAGCCTGGACCTTCGGTGCCGTCAGGGTTCTTGCCGAACTCGCCTGCTACAACACCCTTAACTTCGCCAGTGTCACCGTAAACCAATTCGGAACACGCCATACCGGGAAAAATCTCCACACCCATTTCTTCGGCCTGTTCCGCCATCCAACGGCACACATTCGCCATCGAAACGATGTAATTGCCGTGGTTGTTCATCAGCGGTGGCATCGGGAAGTTCGGAATACGGATTGACCCGTTCTGGCCCAGCATCAAGAAGCGGTCTTCGGTCACTTTGGTCTTGATTGGCGCGCCACGTTCTTTCCAATCCGGCATCAAAGCGTCCAGCCCGATCGGGTCAAGAACTGCGCCAGACAGGATGTGTGCCCCAACTTCGGAGCCCTTTTCAAGCACCACCACGTTCAAATCTGCATCAAGCTGTTTCAACCGGATTGCGGCCGACAAGCCCGACGGCCCTGCGCCCACAATAACAACGTCGTAATCCATAGACTCGCGTTCAATTTCCGACATGCTGACAATCCTTTGGTTCATATATCCGTTAAAGCAATTCCTACCGCGTTCCAGCTTAACAGGTCAATCAAGACTGGACATAAACGGGGCATAAAACGCCGATATTACTTGAAGTAATTCACACACAAACATATGTTCACTCGGATATTAACAATAACTGCGCGGACCGGAGACAATTATGGAAAAGATCCCTTTGACAATCAAAGGTTTCAAGAAGCTTGATGCGGAGCTAAAAGTTCTGAAATCCGAGCGACGCCCTGCCGTTATCCGTGCCATCGCCGAAGCCCGCGAGCACGGTGATCTGTCCGAGAACGCCGAATATCACGCCGCGCGCGAAGAACAGAGCCACATTGAAGGCCGCGTTAAAGAACTGGAAGGCATAATTAGCCTTTCCGACGTGATAGACGTGACTAAGATGTCAGGAACCATCAAATTTGGCGCCACGGTCGAGTTGGTTGACGAAGACACCGACGCCGAGGTCACCTACCAGATCGTTGGTGAACCAGAGGCTGATATCGAAGCGAATTTATTGAACCTCAAATCCCCCCTCGCCCGCGCCCTTATCGGCAAAGAAGAAGGTGACAGTGTCGAGGTTCGCACACCCGGTGGCGGAAAGTCCTACGAGATTTTGTCGATTAAGTATATCTAGGGTCAAGAACCACAGATAAAAAGGAGCCGCGATTGCTCGGCCCATTGGAAAAAGTCATACCACGCTCGGTCTTTGAAGGGCGCGAGATTATCGTATCTATGATTCTGTCAATCGTATGGGTAATCCTCCTTGCAGGGTACGGCGCCGGGTATTTCGGGCTGCTAGGTGATATCGCCGAACCGCGCGATGCAGCTTTTCTGGAAGTCGTATTTTTCCTTATCGTATTGATTTTGCCATTGGCATTCGTGTGGCTAGGCTCTGCCCTGATCCGGCGCAGTTTCCAGATACAGGACGAAGCCCGCCGTTTGGAACGCGAGGTTCGCGACCTACGTGCGGGCGGGACCACGCAAAGCCCAAGCGGTGTTTCGCAGCCAAGGATTAAGGACAACCGCGTCGAAACCTTACAGTCGCGCGTTACCGAATTGACAAACCAGATCAAGCAGATGGAAACCACGATAACTTCCGTGCGGCAAATGCAAGCCGCGATACAGACGCAAGCATCTTCTTCGAAAGACGCCACCGATCCACTTCCTGATGCAGATGTGGCCGCACAAACTGACCGCCCCATGGATTGGTCAGACTTGTTGCGTGCGCTGGATTTTCCACGCAACGAAAAAGACGCAGAAGGTTTTCGCGCTTTAAGATTGGCCAAACGCGATGAAGATACCGGCCAGCTGCTTCGCGCAGCCGAAGATGTCCTGAACCTGCTCGCACAAGAAGGCATCTATATGGACGACCTTCGTCCCGAAATCGCCCCCGCCTATGATTGGCGCATGTTTGCCGAAGGCACACGCGGCAGTGACGTAGACACGGTTGGAGGCATCTTGGCCCCGGAAGCGATGGAACGAATTGAAGCACGTAAAGAAAGCGACCAGATTTTCCGTGACACCTCGTTACACTTCTTGCGCCGCTTCGACATTTTGCTGAAAAGTTTCGCCGAAGGGGCAAGCGATGCGCAAATCCAGATGCTTGCAGACACACGAACCGGTCGGGCGTTTATGTTGCTTGGCCGAGCCGCCGGAATGTTTGGATAGATTTTTTCTCTAATATCCCTTAGGCTTACAGAATAACAACAAAATCCAGGGGAGTTATTTCATCAGTAGAGGAAATAACCATGGAAAAAATATTACATCTGGGCGCCATCGTGGCGTTTACGTCGATTGCAAGCTTAACGCTTACAGCACAATCCTTGTCGGCTAACGATCACAGCGAAGAAGCCTACGGATACGTACACGAATCCCCGAATTACCCATCAGAAATATGGACGCTCGCTGCGGGTGGCCGAATTTATGACAAATGGTGGGAGGCTCTGGATCGTGACGAACCGGAAGGCACTAACCCCGCCTATCCGGCAACCGGGCAAAAGTCTGGCACCACGACTTGGCGTTGCAAAGAATGCCACGGTTGGGATTATATGGGTAAGGACGGAATTTATTCCGGCGGTAGTCACTACACCGGCATCCCCGGAATTCGCGAAGCTGAAGGCAGCTCGGTTGAAGCCATCCTCACAACCCTTCGCAACGAAAACCACCCCTATACGCAGGAGATGATTACAGATGCCGAAATGGCCCGTGTTGCCCTGTTTGTTAGCCGTGGGCAGGTCGACATGACCCAATTCCTCGACATGGAAACCCGCAAGGTGAACGCGGGCAATCCTGATCGAGGGCGCGAGATTTTTCAAACCATATGCGCGGCTTGTCACGGTTTTGATGGTCGTATGCTCGACTGGGGCGATGGTGACGAACATAATTTCGTCGGAACCGAAGCAGTCGATGTACCAGACGAGGTAATGCACAAAGTGCTTAGCGCGCACCCAGGTGTTCAAATGATAAATCTGCGGGCATTTCCATATTCCGACGCCATCGACGTGATGGCCTATGCCGCGACGTTACCAACTGGCGAATAGCCACCAAAGGCCGTCGAGTTTCGGCGGCCTTTCAAGTTGTCACAATCCAAATTCGGTAAACGGATAGTATCGAACCGGATCACCTTCGGTAATTTCGCGGCCTTGGTCCCCCAGTTCAACCAGCCCGTCCGCCCAACAAAGGCCGGAAATTCGCCCGCTACCTTCGCTTTTAAATACCTCGGCATGACCGTTTGTATCCATTTTCGCCCGTAAGTATTCTCGCCGCCCCGGTTTTTTGCTTTTACTAAACGCGGCTGGTAGATGCGTCGCCCGTGGCTCCGACCAGCCAGCGCCGCTAAGTTCCAACAACGTTGGGCGTGCAAAGATAAGCGCGGTCACGAACGCGGCCACCGGATTGCCCGGCAACCCGAAAACCGGGACGCCTTCCCACATCGCCAGCGCCAGTGGACGGCCCGGCTTGATGGCAACACGCCAAAGGTTCAAAGTACCCGATGCCTGCAACGCCGCCGAGATATGGTCCTCGTCGCCTGCCGATGCACCGCCAGAAGTCAGGATTACATCCGCCTCCTGTGCGCCACGCGTCAACATTTGCCTAACCATGGTCGCATCATCACGCACATGACCCAGATCGACGGCCTCCATCCCCCAACGGCCGATCAAATCAAGCAGCATCGGGCGGTTGGCGTCGTAAATCTGATGTGGTGCGATATCCTCGTCAACCTGACGCAACTCGTCACCTGTTGACAGAACCGCCACGCGCAATCGCTTGTGTACCTCTACGGTGTCGACGCCCACAGCCGCCAATAGCCCCAAATCTTGCGGCTGCAAAATTCGGCCAGCAGATAGCGCACCTTCGCCGGCCCCGACGTCCTCGCCTTTTGGGCGTACGTTCGCGCCTTTCTTAAGGCCCATCGCGAACTTCAGGACACCGCCTTCAACAATCACGTCCTCCTCAAGGACAATGGTATCGACCCCTTCGGGCACCATCGCCCCGGTCAAAATCCGCAATGCTTTGCCCGCATGAACCACCCCATCGAACGGCCCACCCGCCGCCGCACGACCTTCGGCCAAGGGCAACGCCTGTTCGTGGCCCCTCAGCGAGGTGAAAGCAAAACCATAGCCGTCCACCGCCGAATTCGCGTATGGCGGGCTATCCCGCCTAGCCACCACATCGGTGGCCAACACACGGCCACCAGCCGCTAAAGTAGGAACAAGCTCAATGCCTGTCACAACCGACACCCTTTCGCGAAGGCTCGCCAAGGTTTCATCAACCGGCGTCCAATGCACTCCCGGTGGAAGCGCAAAACAATCATTGGAAAGTTTGGGAGGGCTACTCAAGACCAACCTCCTTTAGAATATAGCTGGCGATCGCGACAACATCATCCAGATCAAACTGCGGGATCGACAACCCGTCGACCATATGATTCGAGGCTACCGCAGCAACCGTCGGGTCGTCGCAAGCCAACAACCCTTGCTTGGTTTCCGCTCGGTGTGCCTCGATTTTGGCATGGCTGTCACGCTTATATCCTTCGATCAAAACCAAATCGACAGGCGACAGCTTTTCCAAGAGCTCGCTAAGCGCTGGCTCCTCATCGTTTTGCATTTCGTGCATCAACGCCCAACGATTGCGGCTGGCCAACAACACCTCCCGCGCCCCGGCAGCGCGATGGCGAAAACTGTCTTTCCCCTCGTGATCCACATCAAACGTGTGGTGTGCGTGTTTAACCGTTGAAACTGAGAACCCACGTGCGGTTATCTCGGATACAAGCCGTTCCATCAGAGTCGTTTTTCCGGAGTTTTTCCACCCCACGATGCCGTAGATCCTCACGCGTCAAACTCCTGCAACATGCTTCGTGCGACAACCATATCTTCTGGCGTATTTACGTTGAAAAATGGATCGCCTCCGTCGAAGTTGAAAACTATTTTTGCGCACCCATGCGGTTCGGTCCATTGAACAACTTTGCGAACGCCACCGTGCAGAGCCCCTCGTAAATCGTCCCGCAAGCCGACCGGCCAAAGGCCAAACGTCGGGTGCCGTGCGAATTTTCGAACGGGGTCCGTTGTCATTGCCATCGCCAAAGGCGTATTCTCGGATTCTTGCGCCATTTGCAGCGCG
>CALCGO010000503.1 GCA_937901055.1 uncultured Rhodobacterales bacterium | reverse complement strand
TTAATACGTCGCTCAATCATCCGCCGTTCGCGTTCAATCAACTCCATCTCGCACACCCGTTGAATGGGTCGAGCTAGTTGATCAGGCGGATGAAGGTCGCGAGTCACTGTTCGAAATCGATTACCGACAAATGACCCGAGACGAGTGGAAAACCGCTCGCGGCTCTTTTGATCTCGCCTATGCAGAGTTTCGCGATACAGTGATGCGGGTATGGTTGGACAATGAACCTACCTAGCGGTTTTAGGTGACCACTCAGGCTGAGTAGGGAAAGTCGCCAATGTGTCGTTCATAATATCCCACGGCTTTTTGTTGTTGGCAAAAATGACAACTTCAGGTTCAAATCCTGATGAATCGTCCATAGTCCCAAGGCTGATGGTGACGAACCCTTCCATACCGTCGTTCCGCCCATAAATCGGGCTTCCACATGTGGGGCAAAATACCTTCGTCACTCGGTTGCCAGCGTTTGACACAAGTGCATATTCGGCGAAGTTACCCGTGATCGTGAATTGCGTAGTGGCAAACATCGCGCCAGTTGTGTGTCCGGCACCACTGGCGCGTTGGCAATCATCACAATGGCAATGGGCGACGACTACAGCGGTGCCCGTGGCCTCGTACTGGATGTTGCCGCAAAGGCATCCGCCGGTGTGAATCTCTGATTTCTTGTCCATGGCAAAAAGTATCCGTTAACTATCGTCGCCCATCAACTGCACGACCCGCGCTTCCAGTCTTAGGGCGTGACTGACATCGCCAGCCGTATCAGGCATCGTCTTATCATATGCCGCGCGTATCAACGCCGCAACCGATGGGCGCACGATAGCCATGTTGTTCGCCTCAATAATTCCGATCGGGCTTTTTTCAAGGAACGCCGAAGGTGACCACAGCAGCATCGCCTGCGCCATTTGCCCGGTCGCCAAAGCCTGCGCGGATATCTGCGCCATGTCATCGTCGTATTTCAAAAGCAGCACACAAAGTTTGATCGCGCCTTCGGGGTCAAAAGCAAAGCTGCGGTATTGGTTGGCACCAGTGCGGTCCAGCTCGCTCACGAGATCGTCGATGTTGGCTAAAAGGCGGTTCAGATTTGGAACTTCTTTGATTTCGGACCAGTCAGTGCACAAGAACACCAGAAAATTTGCGCCCAGCTCAGGATCGGTTTCCGCCAAATGCATATCACCAAGGCTGGCCACTGTCGCGAATGCGTCCTTGAAGACGGCCAAGGATTCATCGTCCGTTCCGAATACTACAGGTGCAATCGGCCTGTTCCAACGGGCGAAAATATAGCGGCCGTCGTTGGTGAACATGTTTTCGATTTCAGCGGCAGTAAACGCGGTTTCGGACATCTTGTTATTCCTCGAATAAATCTACATTCTCGGGCGTCCTTGGTGCGTCCAGCCCCAGATGTTTCCAGGCCTTAGGCGCCAGCATTCGCCCGCGTGGCGTCCGCATTATCAGGCCTTGTTGCAAGAGGAAAGGTTCGATGACCTCTTCAATCGCGTCGCGGGCCTCCGATAACGCCGCAGCTATGGTTTCGACACCTACAGGACCGCCGCCGTAATTCTCAGCTAGAAGGCGCAGATAACGTCGATCCGCTGAATCGAGTCCCAAATGATCCACACCCAGCCGTGTCAGCGCCATATCGGCCAGCGCCGCGGTTACCTTTCCATCACCCTCGACAATCGCGAAATCCACGACACGACGCAGCAAGCGTCCTGCGATCCGTGGTGTGCCGCGTGACCGCTTCGCGATTTCCAGCGCACCGCCTGAGTCGGCCTGTGCATTCATCAGCCGCGCCCCACGATCTACTATCTGAACCAATTCGCCGACATCGTAAAACTCCAACCGTGTCGGGATACCAAACCGATCCCGCAACGGGGTGGTCAGCAACCCCAATCTGGTTGTCGCGCCGATTAGCGTGAACGGTTGCAGGTCAATCCGCACAGTGCGTGCCGCCGGACCTTCGCCAATCACGAGGTCCAATTCAAAGTCTTCCAAAGCGGGATACAGAATTTCTTCAACAGCCGGATTCATTCTGTGAATTTCGTCGATAAACAGCACATCGCGCTCGTCAAGGTTGGTCAAAATCGCGGCCAAATCGCCAGCCTTGGCCAGCACTGGTCCCGAAGTCATGCGAAAGTTAACGCCCAACTCGCGCGCCATGATTTGCGCCAACGTGGTTTTCCCCAACCCCGGAGGGCCATAAAACAGGGTATGGTCCATCGATTGGTTCCGCATCTTTGCGCTTTCGATGAACACCCGCAAATTGGCCCGCGCCTCGCGCTGGCCAACGAACTCGTCGAGCGTCTGTGGTCGCAATGCCCGATCTGCATCGCCGGGGCGCTCCTGTGGGCGCAAATCTTGTTCCGGTTCCATCGACTACCCCTTCGGTGCCAAGAGTCGTAACGCTGCGCGGATCAGACCGGACGAATCCGCATCGGAATCAGTTCCAGACGCCTCTGCAACTGCGCTTGCCGCGTCACCAGTGCCGTATCCCAAGTTCACCAATGCCGAAAGGGCGTCTGCTTGTGCGGCGGCACTTCCGATGTGCGGGGCAGGGGGCGCAACTTTCGATTTTGCTTTAACCGGCTCAATCACCAAATCATCGTCAGCTTCCGCCGCTTGTGTTCCCGAAGCACCCAGCGCCATGATTGCTGGCGCCTTGTCCTTCAATTCATTCACGACCCTAAGCGCAATCTTTGGCCCGATCCCCGGTGCCGCCTTGATCGCGGCCATATCGCCTAACGCAATCGCACGGCTCGTACCTTCGGCCCCAAGTGTTCCCATAATGGCCAGTGCGGCCTTCGCTCCGACCCCTTGCACAGAGGTCAACAATCTATGCCATTCCCGTTCCGCAATCGTCGGGAACCCGTAAAGCTGCATCAAATCCTGTCGCACGACCATCTCGGTATACAGGGACACCATCCCGCCCGACGCAGGCATCGTCGCCAATGTGCGTTCCGAGCAATACACGATATACCCAATGCCGCCCGTGTCGATCAACACATGGTCCGCGTTTCGATAATCCATCCGGCCTGTGACCTTGCCAATCATGCGCCCGCCCTTTTCACTGCAGCTTCCAACCGTCCGGCAAACTTTGCATGATGTGCATGGCACATGGCAATCGCCAAAGCATCAGCTGCATCGGGTCCGTTGATCTTGATCCCGGGCATCTGCATCCGCACCATATGTTCCACTTGTTTCTTGTCCGCGTGGCCCACACCAACGACAACCTTCTTGACCGAGTTCGGGGCATATTCCGCCACCACCAGTCCAGCCTGCGCAGGTACCAGCATCGCGATCCCGCGCGCTTGGCCTAGCTTCAGCGTTCCGGCCCCGTCTTTGTTCACGAAGGTTTTCTCAACTGCTGCGGTGTCGGGCGAAAAATCCCTAAACACCGTCTGCAACTGGTCAAACAGGCTGCTCAACCGATAGGCCAAATCATCGCCAGCTGACTCGCAGGTGCCGTTTGAGACATGCGAAATCTTCGATCCAACGACGTCCACAATCCCCCAGCCCATGCGTCTTAGCCCCGGGTCAATACCGATTACACGCATTTTGCCTGTATTCCTTTTATTTTTTCGTTAATTATGGGTTAGCACGAAACGGGAACATCTGCCAAGCAAAGATTGAATCCGTCGAGATTCGACAGGAAGTATTCTGAAAGCGACCTAACTGCATTGGCTATGCAAAAAGTGCATATGGGCCATGCAATCTTGGCAATTGTAGACTCAAATTAAGGAGCATAGATGCGAATTGTAGCCAGCAATAATGCAGGTTTAAACAAGATTATGGAGAGCCCCAAATGACTATGTATATCGAAACCGCCAGCCCAGTACCATTCGGGGCTGTATTATCCCTCAACGTTGTTAACTTCGTTGACAACAGCATCGCAAACTTCGTTGAGTGGAACACTGCTCGCAAAACAGCGGCCGTACTGAACACTTTGACAGTCAGCCAGTTGGAAGACATCGGCGTTCTGCCCGGCGACGTACGGTTTCACTACTAAATTCACGGTTACCGCCACTACTTTTAGCACCGCTAGGTAGAAATATAAAAGCCGCTCAATTTGGGCGGCTTTTTGTTTTTTGGGTAGAGAGATCTCAGCTCTGCACTTCTGGCAGCGGTTAGCCGCGTTGCAACGTCAGCGTAGTCCACTCACCTATCACGCGGCGCTCCAAACGATGGAAACCCCAGCCTTTGTAAACCGCCTCGACGCCCAGTGCCTGTGTGTTCAATATTCCTGATAGAATAAGGATCGACCCTCGGGCTGTGTGCTTGGCCATATCAGGTGCCAAACGCTTTAGCGGGCCGGCCAGAATATTGGCAAATACCAGATCGAATGGCGCAGCGGTGCGAATGGCGGCATTTCTAAACCCGACGGACGTGTGGCATGAAATTCGTCCACCCAATCCGTTCGCCACGATGTTGGCCGAAGCCGTCGCCGTCGCAATCGGATCAATGTCGGACGCCAGCGTGGTACATGGCCAAACCGAGGCCGCAGCCATCGCGAGGACACCCGTACCGCTACCGATATCCGCCACGTTCGTCGCAACCAACCCCTGAGTCACCAGTTTGTCCAAGGCAAGCAAACACCCCTTGGTCGTTCCGTGATGCCCAGTTCCAAATGCCATGGCTGCTTCGATTTCCATTTTGATCAGGTTAGACGGGATCGACTCGCGATCATGCCCGCCAAAAACCACAAACCGCCCAGCGTAGACCGGTGTTAGCTCGCGCTTCACCTGCGCGACCCAATCACGATCTTCCAACTCGGATACAGCAAAAGGCTTCGCATCATGCATGGCGGCCAGAAGGTCCAGTCCCACTTCGTCCGGTTGTTCGATGAAATATCCGCCGACTTCCCAGGTTTCGGACCCATCCTCGACCTCGAAGACGCCGACTCCTGTTGGTTCGGGGGTCAGGCGTTCCAACGCCTCACCCAAGGCTTCGGCTTTGGATTTATCGCGCAGGGTAGTCAGGGCAGTGAAAGTAGGCATTTGGTTCTCCTCTGGCGATGCGGATAGGGCCGCGCCGCCCAAAGGTCAACCCAGACCGATGGGGCAGGTGACTCCGGTACCACCGATGCCGCAATATCCATCGGGGTTCTTCGCAAGATATTGCTGGTGATATCCCTCGGCAAAATAGTACTCCGTCACGGGGGTGATCTCTGTGGTAATAGCTCCGAACCCTTTCGCACTCAACTGCGC
>CALCGO010000502.1 GCA_937901055.1 uncultured Rhodobacterales bacterium | reverse complement strand
GGGGATGGATGGCCCATCCGGTGTTGCGCCTTTTCAGTCATCTTTTTGGGGGGATGTTTGAACGGGGCCGTTTGCGGCTAGCAATCGAATATTCTCTTCCCACAGATCAAGATACCGTTCTTCGGGCACGGCCAAGGGCGGCGTTTTATCGATCGGAGAGGGGGGAACTTGCGCCATTTCATGCCTTACATTCACTAATTTAGGCACCATAACATGCCGCGCCGTGTTCGCGCATGCGATATTTTCATTGCAGTTGCGAAATACTGTATTAGATTGCTCTTAGCATAAGGACGCAGGGCGTCATCAGAAGGGTTCCGAAATGGCCGATAAAACCGATACAAACGAAGAAACCATTGTCATCAAGAAATATGCCAATCGTCGGTTATACAACACCAAAAAGTCGAGTTATGTGACCTTGGACCACTTGGCCGAGATGGTGCGCGAAGGGCAGGATTTTGTTGTTACGGACGCGAAATCAGGTGACGATATTACCCGCTCAGTGTTGACTCAGATTATCTTCGAAGAAGAAAGCAAGGGCCACAATATGTTGCCCACCAAATTTCTGCGACAGCTTATCGGTCTTTACGGTGACTCTGTTCAGGGTTTTGTGCCCGGATATCTTGAGGCGTCGATGGAAGCATTTGCGAAGAACCAGGATGATCTCCGCGACCAGATGCAAGGCGCGATAACAGGTAATCCCGCGATGGCCGGTTTCGAGGCTTTGGCGCGCCAAAACATGGATTGGTTCGACAGCGCGATGCGGATGTTCACACCTTCGGTGGATGTTTCCAGCGAAAAAGCTGAATCAGCAACCGTTAGCGCCAATCAAGAGGCATCCGACGTTGAGCTTGGTGATTTGAAAACGCAGCTTGCCCAGATGCAGGACCAGCTCAGCAAACTCGTGGATAAGTCCTAGCGCCCTCCGACGACTTTTTGATCCAGTTCGGTTCTTTGAGCCGGTGCGATTGGTAGGGCCGTCGGTTCTCCGATTAGGTATCCTTGTAAACAATCGACGCCCAATTTCGTTGCCATTTCGGCCTCGCCGTCGGTTTCAATAAATTCGGCCACTGTTACCATATCGAAATGCTTGCTGATGTCGATCAGGGCCTGAACCAGTACTTGATTGTCTTTATCGTACGAAAGATCACGGATGAACAATCCATCAATCTTGATGAAGTCGAACAGGAAGTCTTTGAAATACCGAAAAGATGTCGCGCCGGTCCCGAAATCGTCCAACGCTATACTGCAATGCTTGCGGCGAACCCGGTGCATAAAAGCTGTGGTCAGTTCGACATCGGACATCGCGGCCCCTTCTGTTACTTCGATAATCAGGCGCTCGCACACCTCGGGGCTAGCGGCTTCGAGAAGGGCCAACCAGCCGGAATCCTGCATAGAAAGCACGCTCATGTTGATTGACAGGCGGATGTCCGGATTGCCGCGCAACTGTTCAAGTGCCAAGCGCAAAATGCGGCGATCCAACCGAGACCCAAGGGCAGTGTTTTCAACGAACGGCATGAATTGACCTGCCGAAATTATTGCACCGTCGCGCATTTTTACACGAGCCAGCCCCTCGTAAAAAGCAACAAAATTGTTAGAGCCCGAACGCACAATTGGTTGGTAGAACAGCTCCACCCGGTTGTCGTTCAGGGCTTTGGAAACGCGGTCGGTTTCAAGGATGGATAGGGTATCTGACATCACGGCGGGGATGTCAGCATTTCTTGTAATCTGCTTGCTGGCGCTGGCCATCATGCCCTCCCATAACTCATCGTTTCTAGGTGTATCTGAGGCATAAAGAGTTAAAGGTTCGTAAATTTTCGCGATATGTTCTTACAATGTTCGAAAAAGTTAACATGAATTGGATGTAAATGTGGGCGGTCGATGTGTTCAATACGAGATTAAGGCAGGCGCTCTGGCACCAACCACGCCTCACTTCATCTCGAAGTATTAAATAGTGTCCTTAAAGCTTTGTTTATAACAACTCGAAACAGACTTCGGATCAATGTGCTCGCGCCGAGCTTTTTCCATCACTGGTCGGACACGTGTATCAAGTGCGGCTTGCTCTTTTGAATACACCTGACAATACCGCACTACCAATGATTAGCATCAACCAGTTGATGGAAATTGCGATAACTTCGAATATGTAACCTCTCCAGATTCCGTATTGCACGGAGACAAAACCAACGCTGCAATCGTGCGTATTGCTGCAGCAAGGAACGACCATCTAACTACCCGTTCACGCCAGTTATTGCCGTTCAGTACCGGAGCCACGGTCGCCAAGGCCGGTGCCATCAAAATATAACCGATATCTTCGAGTGCGATGAATATTCCGTGTTCGTTAAACATAGTAAACAGGGCAATGCCCTCGGTTTCGCCCAGCTCAAGGCTGGGTTGGATTACGGACACCTGAATGAAGTAGTCCATTATTAAAAAGGACGACGACATTAACGCAAAGCAAAGGCCAGTCAGGCTGAAAATTCTCCGATCCCGATCTGTTGCCAGGTGGATTGCGACCATTAAGGAGACGAAAACCAAGCTCAAAATGATGGCGGGATACATCCATAAGTAGTCTTTTGGAAACTGTTCGAGAATGTCATGAAACGGGTACTCAACGCAGTTTGCAGAGCAAAAACTACCTGCCACGGGTACGGCAGTTATGGCGAGACTGAATGTTAATAATGTCAATACAGCGGTTACGAGCGACAAGTAACGTCCCGATGTCAGCACTACACTTGAAGCATTGTGACCAAATGATCCACTTGTCGTGCCCATCCGCTATTCCTCAGTCATTAAAGCATTTAATACCGCCATGGCATTATCGCTAGCCCAGTCGGCACCACCGGTCAAGCGGGCGATTTCGCGGCCTTCGCGGTCAAGCAGGACGGTGACGGGCAGGCCAAGCGCGCCCATGCGGGTTGCCAATCTACCTTTGGGGTCTAGCAGAATGGGGAGGTCGGTTACCTCGGCCTCTGCATAGAACTTGTGGATGCCCGACAGCCGGTTTCGGCCAGTGGCAATGGTCATCACCTGAAAATCGTCGCCGCCCATTTCGAGTTGCAAAGCATCGAGGGCGGGCATCTCTTCGCGGCAAGGCGCGCACCATGTGGCCCAGAAGTTGACCAATCGGAACTGGCCGTTGGTGTCCGCGAAAGTCATTTTGTTACCGTCCACGTCTTCGAATTCGGTGGTGACGAGGTCAGTCGGTTCTTCGAGGATTTTCATCTTCCGCATGTCGTCTTCCCGCATGTCCAGAATGATCTGGCGGGTTTCGGGATCAATTGCCGCCGCAGGGTTTGCACCCAATGTCAGAGCGGCGTATAGCAGGGCGGTAAGAAGGGGTCGTTTCATTGTGGCCTCGTGGATAGAACGGGTATTACTTATGTCGGACAAAAAATCATCGAATGCAATGTGGGGCGGGCGGTTTGCCGCCGGACCGGATGCGATCATGGAGGCGATCAATGCCTCGATTGATTTCGACAAACGTATGGCCCGACAGGACATTGAGGGTTCCCGCGCCCACGCGGCGATGTTGGCTGCCCGTGGTATTATTAGTGATAGTGATGGCGAGGCGATCAGGGAAGGGTTGCTCACGGTATTGTCAGAGATTGAGGCCGGAGAGTTTACGTTTTCGAAAGAACTTGAAGATATCCATATGAATGTGGAAGCGCGCCTGAAGGATTTGATCGGGGAGCCTGCGGGGCGGTTGCATACGGGGCGTTCACGTAACGACCAAGTCGCGACGGATTTCAAGTTGTGGACACGAGACCAGTTTGACGCGGCGATTGACGGGCTGGACGCGCTGATGAAGGTGCTGCTGGTTCAGGCCGAAGACGGGGCAGATATTGTCATGCCCGGGTTTACGCATTTGCAGGTGGCGCAGCCGGTCACGTGGGGGCATCACATGATGGCCTATGTTGAGATGTTTGCGCGGGATAAATCGCGGATGCAGGATGCGCGGGCACGGATGAATGAATCGCCTTTGGGCGCGGCTGCATTGGCTGGTAGGGCGTACCCGATTGATCGGGATATGACGGCGAAGGCGCTGGGCTTTGATCGGCCATCGGCGAACTCGCTCGATGCAGTATCTGATCGGGATTTCGCGTTGGAATTTTTGTCCTGTGCTTCGATTTGCGCGACGCACTTGAGTCGTTTCGCCGAGGAGTTGGTGATCTGGTCATCGGCGCAATTCCGGTTTGTGGTGTTGTCCGATCGCTTTTCGACAGGGTCGTCGATCATGCCTCAGAAGAAAAACCCTGATGCGGCGGAATTGATTCGTGCCAAGGTTGGGCGGATCAACGGTTCGTTGGTGGCGTTGCTGACGATCATGAAGGGGTTGCCGCTGGCCTATTCCAAGGACATGCAGGAAGACAAGGAACAGGTGTTTGACGCGGCCGACAGCTTGATGTTGGCCTTGGCGGCGATGACCGGCATGGTTGGCGATATGAAGCCGAACGTAGAAAGTTTGCGCGAATCGGCGGCGATGGGGTTCTCTACCGCGACCGATCTGGCCGATTGGCTGGTGCGGGAATTAGGCTTGCCGTTCCGCGATGCACACCACGCAACGGGCGCATTGGTCAAAATGGCCGAGGACAAAGGTTGCGATTTGCCGGAATTGTCACTGAAAGAGATGCAATCAGCGCATCCTGAAATCAACCAGAGCGTTTATTCGGTCTTAGGGGTGGACAACTCTGTGGCGAGTAGGGCAAGTTATGGTGGAACAGCACCAGATCAGGTTCGCGAGCAAGTTTCGCGTTGGAACGGGAAGTTGAAATGAGGGCGATTCTATTAGTAACGGGAATTGTTCTTCTGGGGGTAACCGCATCTTGCGGGATTAAGGCCCCTCCGGCGTACCCGAATGCCACAAGCGAGAGCGTTAGTTGATCCTTCGTGTTGTTCCAAACATATAGAGGAACGACATTATGAGATTATTATTACGCACGCTGGTAATCGCGGTGATCGCAACGCTGTCCAGCCAACCGCTTTTGGCGGAAGTTTGGCGTCAGGGGGAGTTTCGGGGAACCGTAATTCTAACCGTAACGGGAAATGTTGCGTTACCTACGCGGCGTGGAAGTTCGGAAGATGTCGACAAGTTTTTCATATTTAATGACATAACTTTTGATAAGGCTGCCCAGTTTGATGTGGCTTCGCTGCAGGCGCTTCCACAGGTCGCGGTGAACGCGGATTTCCCAATGGGAGGGC
>CALCGO010000501.1 GCA_937901055.1 uncultured Rhodobacterales bacterium | reverse complement strand
TATGTTAACGCCTCAATTTCAAGCTGAACCGAGCCGCTGCTCTCACTGAGCGGCGTCAATAGTTGAAACCCCAAATTCAAGCTACACTAGCAATCTGATGCGAGTCCCCATTCGTCTAACTGCGCCCTTGGGAAGCTTCACTTCGAATTCCGTGACAAATCTCATGACAACTTACTTAAAATTGTTGATGGTAGTGCTAAACTTTGAGTGAACAGACTTAAGCGACATCTAAAATCTGATGCAAGTTCTTGCTAGGGCTTAAGCTTCTTTTGAAGGAATACTTTATGACTAACCATAAGAATGGCTCGAACGGAAATCCATCAGCTATGCTTTTACCTGGTCTGGACGGCAAGCGAGTTGTCGTTACAGCAGGCGCTAGCGGCATTGGTTTTGCTATTGCGAAGCTACTTCATGAACAGGGTGTAAGGGTTGCGATCTGCGATATCGACTCTGCAGCGCTAGATAAAGCTAGCCTAGATTTAGGGGGCTGTATCGCTGAGAAAGCGGATGTATCTGATAATTCTGTGGTGGAGGCGTTCTTTTATAAAGTCCAAAATGAATTTGGTGGGCTTGATGCTTTGGTTAATAATGCCGGTATAGCCGGGCCAACTGGCAATCTTGAAGATCTTTCGCCAGATGATTGGCGCCGGTGTATTGATGTTTGCCTGACCGGCCAATTTCTCTGCGCGCGTCAAGCCATTCCTATGATCAAGGCTAGTGGGGGGGGCGCAATAGTAAACATGGCCTCGGCTGCGGCGAAGCACGGTTATGCTTATCGGACTCCTTACTCGGCAGCGAAATTCGGCGTTGTCGGCTTAACTCAAAGTCTCGCTAAAGAGTTGGGCCCAGACAACATCCGCGTCAACGCTGTGTTGCCTGGTATTATCGAGGGTCCGCGCATGGAAGGGGTAATCCGTGATCGGGCAGAGGCGACAGGCGTTAATATTGATGCCATGCGTAATACTTATCTTAAAAGCATTTCATTGCGTCGGATGACATCGCCGAAAGATGTCGCCACGACTGTGGCTTTTTTGGTTTCTGATCTTGGGTTTAATTTATCGGGACAATCACTTGGAGTCGATGGCAACGTCGAAACTCTCTGAGAAATAGGAGAAAGTCCGAACATGAGTACGACTAATACACATCAGGGTAAGGTTATTATCACCTGTGCAATTACAGGAGCTATCCATACGCCATCTATGTCGCCGTATCTCCCGGTAACGCCTGAGGAGATCATTTCAGAATCGCTTGCGGCCTCCGAGGCTGGTGCCGCCATCTTGCACTTGCATGCTCGCAACCCTGAAGATGGACGTCCTGATCAGAGTGCTGAAGCCTTTGCTCCGTTCCTGCCGAGGATTAAACAAAGCACGAACGCGGTTTTGAACATTACCACGGGTGGCAGTCCTTATATGAGTGTTATGGAGCGCGCTTCCCCCGCGGCTACCTATCAGCCGGAACTCGCCTCGTTGAACATGGGTTCAATGAACTTTGGGCTCTACCCGATGCTAAACCGCTTTAAAGAATTTAAGCACAAATGGGAACGTGAGCATCTGGAAGATTCGAAAGATCTCGTCTTTCGTAATTCATTTAAGGACATCGAATACGTTTTGAAGACTTGCTATGGGAACGGAACACGCTTTGAGTTCGAATGCTATGACATCTCACATCTTTACAATTTGGCGCATTTTGCTGATCGCGGGTTGGTCAAAGCACCCTTTTTTGTTCAGTCTGTTTTCGGCCTACTTGGTGGCATTGGCGGACATCCCGAAGATGTTTTGCATATGAAGCGCACGGCCGACCGACTTTTTGGAGAGGAGTACCGCTGGTCTGTGTTGGGTGCGGGCGCAAATCAGTTCCGCATAGCCACACAGGCCGCCACGCTAGGCGGTAACGTTCGTGTAGGTCTCGAAGATAGTCTCTGGGCTGGGCGTGGTGAGTTAGCATCATCGAATGCTGTGCAGGTCAAAAAAGTCCGCACCATAATTGAAACACTTGGTCTGCAGGTCGCAACTCCAGACGAAGCGCGTGAAATTCTTGGGCTCAAAGGTGGGGATCAGGTCTCTTTTTAAGAAATGCTGTTCGAAAATTTAATTTGTTTGAGATTGGTGGGTTTATTTGCAGCGTGTTCGGATGAGAAAAGTCCCCCATTTAAGTAAACTATGCCGCTGCTCTCGCTGAGTGGTGCCAGTTGTTGAGCGCATAGATTTAGGCTGCACCAGCAATCCGATGCGAGTTCTCATTTGTCTGATGGCACCCCTTAGAGATTATTCGCTGCTGAGATGTTTATAAATTGTTGTCCGTGATACACCTAATCTGCGTGAAACAAGACTTACATTACCCCCTGTTTCAAGCCATGTTTTTTTAATTAAAATACAGCTTTCTTTTCGTATAGGTGAATTGGAACATGAAATGCATGGTGTTAACTCTTCTGATTTAAGTTGAGTGCCACCTGAAATAGCCTCAGCTCGGATGATTGGTCCGTCAGCATTAGCAAGTAACATTTGAATTGTTCTCTTAAGTTGTTTGACGTGGCCCGGCCAGTCGCGCTTCTGTAAAGCATCCAAAGCCGATTTGGAAAATTTATGAGAGGGAGAAACCTGATATAAAAGCTCTGTTGCTAAAAGCCGAAAGTCTAACCTTTGTGAAAGATCAGGTAGAACAACTTGCGATCCCTGAAGGGCTTCCAGAAAGACTGGGTCTAAATCTTCACTGGCTTTAAGCGCTTTAAAAGACAAACGGCTTGAGGAGAATACAGCAGAAATTTCAGTTTTACCCTGGTCAATTTGAGCTTCTTGTCGTTCTTCCAGTACTTGTATGAGGGCTTTTTGTGCCACTATAGGCAGCGCTTCGATACCGTTTAAAAACAAGCTCCCATTACGTGCCTTGTCCAGAAGGCTTACAGAAAAAATTGAAGAAGAAGGTTGAAAATAGGCTAGTCTTCCCGACTCTCCAAACAACATTTCTTCGTAATTCTCTGCTGTTAACAAATTACATTTTATTTCAACAAAGGGCTGTTCGCAGAAAAGAAGTTTGTGTAATTCGGTCGCTGTAGCTTTCTTACCAGAACCACGGGCACCTTCGATAAACACTGGTAGCTCGTATTTCAGAGCATTTTTTGCCATCAGTAAATGCCGTTTTAAACCGGCATCTTCCGCTATGTAACTACGCTTGATTTTTACACTTTCGGGATCTTTCTTGTCTGTCTGAGAAACCTGCGGTAACAATTTTATGTTGGGCGCCTTTGAGCGACTTTGTAAATCCATGTCCACAATGCGTTTCGTCGTACTTTCTTTCATTGCCATGAAAACGGCAGATCCCATTACATCGTGGATGCGTATAATTTCATTAGAAGAGAGCCTGGTAATTATGCTAGAAAAAGGAATAGAAAAAATATCGCCAAAATGGCGTTTATGAGACAAATTTAAGCCATTTAACATCATTTTTGCATTGGTGTTTGCACCATCAATAAACCCATGCTCGTCTATGGCTAGCAATGCGGCGCTTGTAGTCCCAAGATATTCATGGCGAGCGTGAAAACTTATAATCAATGAGTGTTCAAACGCATCGGTAAACAAGCGATTTTCAACGTTTTTGCAAGCCAACTTAACTAATGCCAGAGTGTGATGTTGCCGCGATGATGCATCAGATGTTGCATCAATCATTCCGACAATTTCATTATTAGGGTTGTAAATTGGTGCTGCAAAGCAAGACAAATTGCCAAGTTTGCGAAAAAAATGTTCGCGTCCAGCTACGATCTGTGATGAGCCCGTATGTAAGCATAAACCCAATGCATTTGTACCACGATATTCCTCAGTCCAGATAGACCCTGGAATAACTGCTTTGCCAGCATCGCTGTTTTTGAAATCTTCGTCCCGCAGAGCGTTTATTACAACGCCGGCACTGTCTGCATAGGCTACCATAAAATTGGTGCCGGCGATTTGATTATATAAAAGCTCCAGTTCAGGCATTACAAACTGTGCAACGTATTCATTCTTTTGGTTTGAATAATAAAGTTCAGTTTCAGATATAACGGCGTCTACGGGTTTGCCATTTGGATCTAAACCAAAAGACGAGCTACGCTTCCAACTATCTGCGAGTGAAGCCTGTGAGATTTCAATTTCTGTACCAAGCGCTGTTTGAGCTAATTGATCACCTTGATCGCCACTCAAGTTGCCGTTGAATAAGGTCATATTTTTCTCCCGAAGTAAAATGTAGGACCTTTTTACCCAAACTGCAAATTGGCTAAGTGTTCATAAAGTGAACACTTTTGGGGCTATCTTGACCAGAAGTGAACACTTTTTAACCTTGCTGGAAAGCGCCAGCTTGTCGAAGCTTTATGAAGATGTAGGCAGAGATATTGGAAGGCTAATCATGCGCGCGCAAGTTCTAAAACAATACGACGATCACCTGACAGCACCGTCTTGGGTTGATCTGGAAAACGTTCCGGATCCTAAAATTGAGAAAGCTAGCGATGTAATTGTCCGCATCGGGGGCGCTGGCGTTTGCCGGACTGATTTGCACATTATTGAAGGTGTTTGGCGCGAGGCGACTGATGCTGATCGTACGCTTCTACCGCTTATCATGGGGCATGAAAACGCTGGATGGATTGAAGACGTTGGTAGTGAAGTTGAGGGGCTTAAAAGGGGTGATCCAGTGATTGTGCACCCAAAGATCACTGGTGGTACGTGTTTGGCATGCCGGCGCGGTCACGACATGCACGGAGAAAATGGAATGTTTCCTGGCGTTGATTGCAACGGCGGTTATGCGGAAGCGCTAAAAACTTCTGTGCGTAATATTGTGAAATTACCACAAACCTTGATTCCCAAAGAGGTTGCAGCGTATTCAGACGCAGGACTCACGGCCTACCGAGCTGCAAAGAAAGCGTCGCGGCATTTATTACCCGGCGAAAAATGCGTTGTAATTGGATCTGGTGGATTAGGACATATAGGCATCCAAGTTTTGCGCGCAAT
>CALCGO010000500.1 GCA_937901055.1 uncultured Rhodobacterales bacterium | reverse complement strand
CCGCCTGCACGACGTCCACCCCTTGGCGTTGCAAAAACCGCGCCCAGAGTTCGGACAGGTCTTCATTGTGCTGTACTAACAATATCCGCATCGCTCGCTCCACCATTCAATGCAATAAATTTCTATTAAGAATTGTGTAAACATTTACCAAATGTATTAACAAATCGTTAACGGTCCATATATTGTGGTCATGCTGGCCATACATACTAAATACACCCCAATACTAGTGGGGTTGCGAAGGTGATTCCCAAGAAAATGATGGTCGAAGCTACGTTCAGGTGATATCGGAAGCTAATTTCACGCCCCCTCGAGTCGCCGGAAACCTTGTCATGAGCACCCTTTCTCTCCTTTTGATAGCCCTCATTCTAGATGCGATTCTCGGCGAGCCAGACTGGCTGTGGAACCGGTTTCCACATCCTGCCGCCTTGATGGGGCGCTGTGTGGAATGGCTGGATAACCGTCTAAACCACGGTCAAAACCGCCGAAACGCGGGCACTCTGGCCATCACCATCCTGACACTCGGCGCGCTCGCCCTAAGCCTTTTCATTCAATCTATCCCCGATGCGGGCCTACTCGAGGCCGCCCTCGCCGCCATTCTTCTGGCGCAACGCAGCCTCACTGATCACGTCACCCAAGTAGCCGAGGCCTTGCGCTCCTCCCTCCCAGAGGGTCGCCGCGCTGTCTCCATGATCGTAGGGCGCGACCCGGCAGAACTTGACGAAAACGCCGTTGCCCGCGGCGCCATCGAAAGCGCCGCCGAAAACTTCTCGGATGGCATTATCGCCCCTGCCTTCTGGTTCCTGATTCTCGGCCTACCCGGCATCGTGGTCTACAAAATCATCAACACCGCCGACAGCATGATTGGTTATCGCAATGAACGGTACGAAGAGTTCGGCTGGGCAAGCGCCCGTCTCGACGACCTTGTAAACTGGGTACCGGCACGTTTAACGGGCGGCCTGATCTGCCTTGCCCACTGGTCGAAAACTGGATGGGATACGATGCAAGCAGACGCCAAACACCACCGTTCCCCCAACGCCGGCTGGCCGGAGGCGGCCATGGCGGGCGTCCTCGGCATCGCGATATCCGGCCCGCGAAGCTACAACGGCACCATGACCGATCTGCCATGGGTGAATGGTTCTGGCCGCAAACCACTGAACCCGGTGGACATCGACGCATCCGTGCGCGTGTTATGGCAAAGCTGGTTCGTGGGCGTGGGCATACTCGCCGCCGTTTGGATAATATTCTGACCTAGAGAGCCATAAACTCGATCCGGTTTCCGTATGGATCATCACTGTAAAACCGTCGCGTATTTGGCAATCGATCATCCCAAATCACGACAAACCCCGCCGCAATCAACCGCGCAGCCAACCTATCCAGATCATCTACCCGCAACGCTGGGTGCGCCTTTTTCGCCGCCCGAAAATCCGGATCAATGCCAAGGTGTATATTCACACCTTCATTCCCGAACCAAACACCACCATTGGCCTTCAAGCTTTCCGGCTTCTCGACAGCCACCAATCCCAACGCGCGCACGTAAAAAGCAGCGGCATCGGCTTCTTTGCCCTTGGGCATCGCCAACTGGACATGATCTATGTGTGAAATACGCATTTCGCCACCCTAAGGCGTACCACCCCGCCTGTCGATCAAAACACGCTGCGTAGCGGTTGCCACTCGGCGCTATCCCATGCAAACTTCGCGCAACTTTACAGGAGCATCCCATGACCCAAGACATCGTAATCCTCGACGGCGCGCGCACCCCCATCGGCACATTCGGCGGCAGCCTTGCTGCCATCCCGCCAGTCGATCTGGCCGCCCATGTTACCGCCGAAGCCCTGAAGCGAACAGGTGTCGACCCTGCCCAAATCGGCCACGTCGTCTTTGGTCATGTCATCAACACCGAACCGCGCGA
>CALCGO010000499.1 GCA_937901055.1 uncultured Rhodobacterales bacterium | reverse complement strand
CTCTTCCTCGTCGTCTTCCATTTGTTGGCCGAAGGTAGCATCGAGGTCAATCACGTCGCGCAGCATGATTTCTTCTTCCAACAGCTCCTCGCGCCAGATGGTGATCGCTTGGAACGTCAGCGGGCTTTCGCACAAGCCTGCGATCATAGTGGAACGGCCAGCTTCGATACGTTTGGCTATGGCGATCTCGCCTTCGCGCGACAGCAATTCAACCGTGCCCATTTCGCGCAAGTACATGCGAACGGGATCATCGGTTCGATCAAGCGTTTCGGTGGTAGCGGCCGCAGCGACAAGTTCACGTGACGTAGTCGCGCCGATTTCTTCTACTTCGGTGTCTGTGGCTTCGTCCTCGGGTTCTTCGCCTTCGATAATATTGATGCCCATATCCGAGAGCATCGCCATGATATCTTCGATCTGGTCGGACGAAACCTGATCGGCAGGCATGAACTGGTTGAGTTCATCATAGGTGATATAGCCGCGCGCTTTTGCCGATGCGATCATCTTCTTGACCGCGGTTTGGCTCATATCGAGCATAGGACCAGCGTTATCCTGTTGATCTTCACCAGTTTTCTGCTCGTTATCTTTAGCGGCCATGGGCTACTCCGTTGGTAGTTCAGCCGCGAATCACTTGGCCGAAAATTGGTTTGTAGGGAATTTCTACTTCGAATCACTGATTCGCAAGGGCAACTAGTGCTTTTTCTTTTCCCAAATCTTCTGATCTATCAGTTCTTGTAGGCCTTTTGATAACCCGCTTTCGTCACTTACCCCCGCCGAATCACCGCCGAGAGATTCGTGAGAAATCTTGTTTTGGGCCTCGCGTGCTTGCTGCAACCGCCATGTCAGACCTTCATCGGCAACGCCGGTAATCTCTTCTTCAGCGTCTTTTATCTCTTCGACTATCCCGAGGATTGCGGCGTGTTTCGCTAGTTCCTCGTGGATGGCTTGTTCGGCCAACTCTGCGTCTGCGCCGATCCGCAAATAAGGATTGGCACGGACTTGCCCGATTGACAGAAGTTTCGCCAATGGCTCGAAGCCGAGGATTGCCGTCATACGGTCAATCAAATGTTCGCGTTGATCTGTCTCAGCCAGATGTGGGGTCTCCGACAAGGAGGACAAGAGGGCAACGCGAATTTGTTGTAAATCAGGTGATAAAAAGTGGGCGCGTTCTAGCCGGGTTTCGAACTTTTCGGCAAGTACCGGATGGTTGATGCAACCCATAAGGATGGCGCATTCGCGCACCCGGGCGTCCGTTTCGGGGCCGGCGTTTGATTGGGCGAGCATAGAAGATTTCGCGCTCGGTGTTGGGCCGCTTGGTGCACGATTGCCCCACGGTTTGCCGGGTTGGCGCTGACCGCCTTGCCACGGTTTCTTGTCAGACCGCGCGGGCGCGAACAGAGCATGGCGACGTTCGTTGATGGCTGCGCCGTAATGGCTCCGCAGGGACGGATCCTTGATCAGCTTAACTGCGGCGCGCAAGCTTGCATCAAGGGCCGCGCGACGTTCGGGGCTGTCGAAGGTTTTGCCTTCGGTTTCGCGCTGCCATAACAAATCGACCATCGGTTGGGCGTTATCCAGCAACTTTTGCATTGCCTCAGCACCTTGCGCGCGGATCAAGTCGTCCGGGTCGAGGCCTTCGGGCATGATGCAAAACCGCAGGGATTTGCCAGCCTCGAGCAACGGAAGCGCGAGGTCAATTAGGCGACGAGCGGCTTGTATTCCGGCGTTATCACCATCGAGCGCGATCACCGGTTCAGGGCAGATACGCCAGATCATGGCCAGTTGGTTTTCAGTGATCGCGGTTCCGAGCGGGGCGACGGAGTGGTTGAACCCCGCCTGTGCCAAAGCGATAACGTCCATATAACCTTCGGCGACGATCAGGGCGTTGGCTTTGCCTGATGCCTCGCGAGCAGGGCCGTGATTGTATAGGCTGCGGCCTTTATCAAACAACGGCGTCTCATTCGAGTTCAGGTATTTGGCCCGCGCGTTCGGGTCCATCGCGCGGCCACCAAAGGCGATGCAGCGGCCCCGCGCGTCGCGGATGGGGAACATAATGCGGCCACGGAAACGGTCATATGGTTTGCCGCCATCGTCGGGCTTAATGCAAAGGCCCGCCTCGATGATTTGCTCGGCGGGGATGTTTTTGGAGGTGAGAGCTTCGAATAGGGCGGTGCGAGCGTCGCTGGCGAAGCCTATTTCGAATCGTTCGAGTGTAGATTCAGGTAGGCCACGTTTTTCGAGGTACGCGCGTGCCTCGGTTGCCTTGGCGGAGTGCAGTTGCAGGCGGTAGAATTTCACCGCCTGTTCCATCACGTCGGCCAAAGTCTTTCGGGTGTCGGCACGTTCCTGTTCTTGCGGGCTGGCCTTGGGAACGGGCATGCCGGCCTCGCGGGCGAGGATTTCGATGGCTTCCATAAAGCCGACATTCTCGGTTTCTTTGACGAATCCGATAGCGTCACCCTTTGCATGACACCCGAAGCAATAATAGAATCCCTTGCGGTCATCGACGTGGAAACTGGCAGTTTTTTCTTGGTGGAATGGGCAGGGAGCCCACATATCGCCCTTGCCAGGGTTGGATTTCTTGTTGTCCCACATGACTTTACGCCCGACCACTTGGGTCAGCGACGTGCGTTCACGTAAATCGTCAAGGAATCCGGCGGGAAGGCTCATGGCGTTATGTTTACGACTTGGCGCGGGGTCCCGTCTAGGTTCAGTATGTGGATGCGCTCAATTCCATCGCTGTCAGTGGTAACGACCCCGATCCAATTCAAGCCTTGGGTCACGGCTTGGGCGGTTTCGCCGTCGGGTAGTGTAATTTGTGCGGGCAATTCCAGCGACGCCGTCACAGGCCCCATGAACTTGATGACAAACAGCGCAACAATGGTTAGGAGACCCAATATCATTGTCGCAGTCAGAACGGTTACAAGCCGGCGCAAGAAGCGCAGGTTGGCGGGTTCCTGAATTTCGACATCGTTAGGAGTTGGTTCGCTCATGGCAGACCCTTTTGAAAATCCGTTGCGGCTGGAGCTGGGGTTAACCCCTGCTAAACGTCTTGATAAAGCTTTGGCGGCCGTTGTGCCAGAGGGCGTTACGCTTTCGCGCTCGCGTTTACAGAATTTAATTCTGGAAGGGGCAGTGCGACTGGAAGGCGGCGACGTTGTGCGCGAGCCGAAATCCAAGGTTTCAGGCGGGCAAGTTTGGCTTGTTGAAATGCCGGAAGCGACAGATATCGAAGCCATGCCCGAGGACATTCCGCTGGATGTGGTGTTCGAGGACGAGCACCTGATTGTAGTTAACAAACCGGCGGGGATGGTTGTGCATCCGGCACCGGGGTCCGAGACGGGCACGCTCGTTAACGCCTTGTTACATCATTGCGGCGATAGTCTTTCAGGGATCGGCGGCGAAAAGCGCCCCGGTATTGTGCACCGGATCGACAAGGATACATCCGGTCTATTGGTCGTGGCGAAATCGGACGAGGCGCACCAAGGGCTGGCGGCGATGTTTGCGGCCCACGATATGGATCGGCACTATTTGGCGCTGGTATGGGGGGCACCTTCGGGGGCAGACCCGCGATTGGCTGGTGTGAAGGGTGTAACTTTCGAGGCGGGCGGCGTAATCCGGATTTCCGGTAATATTGCGCGGCACAAACATGACCGCAAACGTATGACGGTTGTGGTGGATGCGGGGCGGCACGCGATTACGCGAACCCGCGTGGTTGAGGCATTCGGACCTTTGGAAAAACCAGTGGCCTCACTAACCGATTGCTGGCTGGAAACGGGGCGTACGCATCAAATTCGCGTGCATATGACCTATGCTGGACATGCGTTGGTAGGTGACCCTGTTTACGGCTCTCGTCGCGCAATCCCGAAGGGGGCGATTTCGGCCGAGGCCGCGGATGAATTGCGGGGGTTTGGCCGACAAGCGTTGCACGCCGCGACATTGGGCTTTGTGCATCCGGTAACGGGCGAGAAGCTGGAATTCAAAGCGCCCCTGCCTGAAGATTTCGAGGCGGTGATGCAGGTATTGCGGCGCGGCTAAACACTCAGCGATCTTCGGGCGCAAGGTGCCTGATGCGTTGGACATGGGCGTCAATATCAGCGCGCGTATACTTTGAATTCACCCGTGTTTGCGAGGCGGGGTTGTTCCCTAACCCAAGTGCAAGCGCATCGCGCCACGCCTTTTGCGGGCGAATTGGGCGCGGTACAAACCCACCACCGCATGTCGGGCAGACATTGTGCAGGACCTTCTCGACGCAGTCTTGGCAATATGTGCATTCATAAGAACAGATCATTGCCTCGCTTGAACGGGGTGGCAGATCGCGATCACAAAGCTCGCAATTCGGGCGTAATTGTAACATTCTTGATATTCCCTTCGTCTAATCTTTTGCGTCAATTTCCTTTAACCAAAACACATCCTCGAACCTTGCATCAAAGTGCCGCGCGATCTGTAACGCTATGATCGTGGAGGGAATAAACCGCCCCACCTCGATCGTGCTGATGGTCTTGCGCGAAACACCGATGGCATCGGCCAGATCGGCCTGTGACATGCGGTGTTCCGCGCGATAGACGTTTATGCGGTTGCCGAGGATTTTACTCATCGTCGCTGTCACCGTCGGATTTCAACATATCATACCAAAAGGACAAACTGAAAAACATCAATGTGGCCGAAATTATGACTTCCAAAAAGAACTTTGCAGGCATGTCCGGTAAAACGCGCGGTCCCATTTGTTCGACCACCAACAATAAGATGAAAACGAAGCTAAAGCTGCGAACGGCGGTGGTGTTGTATTGTGTCTGCACAAAACCGGCCTCGACAACGCTGGAGGGGCGCGGGTTTTGTCGGCGTTTTCTGATCTCCAATACCGCGTTGTAAATCGTCGCGGGAATGCCGACCAAAATGATGGTTATGGCAAAGAATGTCTGAAAGAATTCAAAGATACTTTCCCATCTATTATCGGTGTAAATATTGATCGCCTCGCCCGCATAGGAAACCGAAACCATAAACATCCCGAAAGGAATGATATTTAGGTAATGGTCCGAGAAATCTGTTTTTATTCTGGAAATAATGCTCATTTTTGTGTCCTGCGAAAATATTAAAGCGCAAACCCTTGCGTTCCATGATGATACCTAGGGGTTACATATTGTAACGTATAGGTTAGAGTCAAGCTTGAGAATTAACCTTTTCGCGAAAACTGTCCGGTATGAAAAATAATCTTAATGATTTAGTAATAGAACCTTGAAGTGCGTCAATGTTAATACCATATACATACTCAACGCGCGCTTAACAGCGCAGCCAAGAAATGTGCGCCTAACGGCACAACGGAGGATAGTGAATGAGCAATTACACCAAACTACCCGCACCATCGCCTGAACAGGGCCTTTCGAATTATATGCGCGAGATCCGCAAGTTCCCTATGCTTGAGCCTGAGCAGGAATACATGCTGGCCAAGGCGTGGGTGGATCACGAGGACAGCGACGCTGCGCATCAGTTGGTAACATCGCACCTGCGTTTGGCCGCTAAAATCGCGATGGGCTATCGTGGATATGGGCTGCCGACTGCCGAGGTGGTTTCGGAGGCCAATGTGGGCCTTATGCAAGCCGTGAAACGGTTCGATCCGGAGAAGGGTTTCCGCCTGGCGACCTATGCAATGTGGTGGATTCGTGCCAGCATTCAGGAATATGTTTTGCGGTCTTGGTCCCTTGTGAAAATGGGCACTACGTCTGCGCAAAAGAAGCTGTTTTTCAACCTTCGCAAGGCGAAAAACAAGATTGGCGCGTTGGAGGAAGGCGACTTACGCCCTGAAAACGTTAAGATAATTGCCTCGCAATTGAACGTGACGGAAAAAGAAGTGATCTCCATGAACCGCCGCATGGGTGGTGGGGATGCAAGCCTGAACGCGCAGGTGAAAACCGACGGTGAAGGGGCTGCGGAGTGGCAGGACTGGCTTGAGGATGAAGATGCGGATCAGGCTGCGGATTACGCCGAAAAGGACGAGCTGACACAACGCCGCGAGTTGCTGGTTGCCGCGATGGCAGACCTGAATGAGCGGGAACAACATATCCTGACGGAACGTCGTTTGTCCGAGGAACCCAAGACGTTGGAACAGCTGAGCAAAGTTTATGATGTCAGCCGCGAACGCATCCGCCAAATCGAGGTGCGGGCGTTCGAAAAGCTGCAGAAGAAAATGCGCGAATTGGCGGCGGAAAAGGGCATGGTTCAGGCCGTTAACTAATTCACTTTTGCGGTGATTTTCCGTGTGCACAACCCGTACACAATGCGTGCACAACACGTATGTACAATTTCGGCACACGGAAAATTAACCTTTCACATGCATAATGGCCTTTTGAATTTTCAGGAGGCCATTTTTTGATTCTAGAAGGCATTGACCGCAAACCCACCAAAGCCGAACGTATCGCGGAGTATGAAATGGAGGAATGCCTCCACCGTGATCGCATGCACCGCCACGGAACCGATCTGAGAGCCCAGATGTTATTTACCGAGCAATTCCCCCGAGGTTGGCTCTCGATGGAGGATAATTACCCCGACCGCCCGAAACGCACCCGCATCACGGCGCGATTTGACGAGGATGTGGTGAAGTTCTTTAAGCGCAGCGGGCCGGGGTATCAGGCGAAGATGAACGAGGTGTTACGGATGTATATGTTCGCGCGGGTGGCGAAATATGTGGAGGCGGATGCGGATCGGAATCGGCATAATGAGTTGTTTTGAGGGGGGTTATTTGGAATTGGAAAGGCACGGAATAAGGAATGTTTCGAAAACATCCCAAAGTGCGATTAGATCGTTATCCGCTAGAGTTGTTGATGGGCTGTGCACAACTCTGTGTAGCGCTTCCATGCCGCGTAAAGAATGTTTATCATTCACTACGCGCTTAATATCATCCAACTCTTTCGTCGAGAGAAGATTTTGACTATGCAGATGGTCGCCAACGGCGGATACATTTTTGGCAAGATTCTTCTTATCGGGCAGCCCAAATTTTTCGCGATACCTCGATGTCGAAAGATCAATCAACGTTCTGAATAATATTGGTATTGAAATTTCGTGTCTGTGAAAACTTAGTGTGTATTGCAGCTCCTGCCAGATACGTTGAATTTTGCCTTGGCGGTCAGCCCATTCGATAGCGTGATCAACGCCTTTTGGTATAAGGTTGTTTCGATTTTGGCGTGTTTTCTTGATCGAAACCATCGTTGGGTTTGTGCCGTTCGAAGGTTCCACTTTGCCTTCAGCATTCAGCCCTAATGGGATCAATGTCTTCAGATAAACTTCAACATCCTTAACTTCTAACAAGTTCTTTAAAGTCAATTTTTTCCCAAGAATATCGTCTGCAACCTGTGCTAGGAGGCGTAACACATCTTCTTTTGGGCGAGTAAGCACAAGCCCCCGGTTTTCACCTAATTCTACACCAAAACGCGAACGCCTTTTTTTTGTTTGCATTAGGCGATTCAAAGTTGACCTCCCGATTTTGTTGGCGTCTGGGTAACCTTCCTCTTCAAGAAAATGTTCAATCGCTTCTGCAATCGGGTATTGATTTGTTCCGCCGGTACGATTTACGTGGTTTGCTTTCGCACGAGTATCCCACTTTAGTTGGCCTTTTCCTCCGTCGGTTCCGCCATGTCTTCGGTTGAGTGCTAAATCAATTTGTTGTTGGTCTACTTCAATTTGGCATTCGACTGACGGGTCAGCTTTGGCCGAAAACACTTCGGAGAGTTTTTTAAAATTAGTGCGATATTTGGCTGGTGAACACGACGGATCATTTAATAGCTTTAGGCATGTAATTCGCCGATTGCCGTCGTAAACGACATACTTTCCGTCCACATGTTTAACTAAAGGCGCATCGAAAAGCCGACCATTTTCTACTATATCTTTTGCCAACGAAAGCATCTGCGGCCCGTGACGTTCAAACAACCAAGCGATTGCTTTTTCTTCGGTTTCGGTATGGCCATGGCGATCATTGTCTTTGTTGACAACTAAACTATCCAATGGCAATTTTTGAAAAGGCAATTTGTAAATTTCCACTAGAAATGATTTTCATAATGGAAACTTACAACCCTAGCTAGATAATGCAAGAAGCAAATACCTTGTACGGATACTCCGCACCACTCTACCTCGTAAACTTCTTGTACTTCACCCGCTTCGGATTAACCGAATCCGGACCCAAGCGGCGGATTTTGTCGGCCTCGTAGTCCTCGAAGTTGCCCTCGAACCACTCGACGTGGCTGTTACCCTCGAATGCCAGCATGTGGGTACATAGGCGGTCGAGGAAGAAGCGGTCGTGCGAGATGATTACGGCGCAGCCGGCGAAGTCGGTTAGGGCGTCCTCCAGTGCGCGGAGGGTTTCGACGTCGAGGTCGTTGGTTGGCTCGTCGAGGAGCAGGACGTTGCCGCCGGAGCGAAGCAGTTTGGCGAGGTGGACGCGGTTGCGTTCACCGCCCGACAGCATGCCGATTTTTTTCTGCTGGTCGCCGCCTTTGAAGTTGAACGCGCTGACGTACGCGCGGGAGTTCATTTCCGCGTCGCCCAGTTTGATGATGTCGAGGCCGTCGGAAACTTCGTCCCATACGGTTTTGCCATCGGCCAGCGCATCGCGGGATTGGTCAACGTAGGAAAGTTGCACGGTGTCGCCGAAGGAAACCTCGCCGCTGTCGGGGCTTTCTTGGCCTGTCAGCATTTTGAACAGGGTCGATTTACCCGCGCCGTTGGGGCCGATGACGCCGACGATGCCGCCCGGTGGTAGGCTGAACGACAGGTCGTCGACCAACAGGTTTTCACCGAAGGCTTTGGCGATATTTTCAACCTCGATCACCTTGTTGCCAAGGCGGGGGCCGTTGGGGATGATGATCTGGGCGCGGCCCATTTTTTCGCGCTCGGACTGGTTGGCTTTTTCGTTATAGGAATTGATACGGGCCTTGGATTTGGCTTGGCGCGCTTTGGGGGACTGGCGCATCCATTCGAGTTCCCGCTCCAGCGTTTTCTGCTTGGATTTATCTTCGCGGGCTTCCTGTTCAAGGCGTTTTGCCTTCTGTTCCAGCCATGCGGAATAGTTCCCCTCGTATGGGATGCCGCGGCCACGGTCGAGTTCCAGAATCCAGCTCGTGATATCATCGAGGAAGTAACGGTCGTGGGTCACACAAAGGATTGTGCCTTTGTATTCAATGAGATGTCGTTGCAGCCAGCCGATGGTTTCGGCGTCTAGGTGGTTGGTGGGTTCGTCGAGAAGCAGCATGTCGGGGGCTTCGAGGAGCAGTTTACACAGGGCGACACGGCGGAGTTCACCGCCCGAAAGCGTTGCGATTTCGGCGTCGTCGGGGGGGCAACCGAGAGCCTCCATCGCGACGTCGATCTGGCTGTCGA
>CALCGO010000498.1 GCA_937901055.1 uncultured Rhodobacterales bacterium | reverse complement strand
CTCAACCTCGCCGTAACATTCTGCCAATAAACTAACAGACCCACCAGAACATTGCCCCAGATTTGGCCCAAGCGGTATTTTACTAAAGGCCCGCTGCCAATCGCCATCTGTCTGCAACATTTTTCGCGCATTTGCGACCGCTTCGAACTCCAACACACCGCCACCGATCGTGCCGAATTGTTCATCCAAAGTCACAAGCATCGACGTTCCAGTTTCGCGCGGGGTGGAGCCGCCATGCGCAGCAATCACCACGCGCACCACCCTGCCCGCATTGCGGATATGGTGGCGCAAATCTGAAATGTCGAAACCAGTTACCATGCGATACCTTTTTCCATATCAACCGTTTTTAGCACACGCTCAGACGTGGCGGGTGCATCCATGTCTGGGTATGCATCGCCACAAGACGCCACCGCATCAGACAGCGCCATGAAGGCCGAAATGCCGAGGTTAAACGGCGGTTCGCCAACAGCTTTGGATTTGTAAATCGTGTCTTCGACGTTTTCGCCGCGCTCCCAAAGGGCCACATTGAATTCTTTCGGGCGGTCCGAACAGGCAGGGATTTTATACGTTGAGGGCGCATGGGTCCAAAGTTTGCCTTTATCATCCCAGACCAGTTCTTCGGTTGTTAACCAACCCGCACCTTGCACATAGGCCCCCTCAATCTGCCCAATATCCAGCGCGGGGTTTAAGGACTTGCCGACGTCATGCAGGATGTCCGTACGTAAAATCCGGTTTTCTCCCGTTAGGGTGTCGATAACCACTTCGGTGACCGCCGCCCCGTAAGAAAAATAGAGGAACGGGCGGCCTTTTCCGGCAAACCGATCCCATTTGATTTTTGGCGTTTTATAAAACCCCGTTGCAGACAGTTGGATGCGCGCGCCGTAAGCCGCCGCCGCCAATTCCGCGAACGTCATGGAGTTTCCGTTGTACCCAACAACACCATCCTTAAACGTAATTTGATCCGGCTTTGCCTGCCACTTTTCAGCAAGAAAATCGACCAATCGGGCGCGAATAGTTTCGCACGCCACTTTGCAGGCCATGCCGTTCAAATCCGCCCCCGAGGACGCAGCCGTGGCCGAAGTGTTTGGCACTTTCGCCGTGTCCGTCGCCGTGATTTTTACATCCGCAAGGTCAACTCCGAACACCGTGGCCGCTACCTGCGCAATCTTGGTAAAGAGGCCCTGCCCCATCTCTGTGCCACCATGGTTCAAATGGATCGAGCCATCGGAATACACATGCACCAGCGCCCCCGCCTGATTAAGGTGGGTAAGCGTGAACGATATCCCGAATTTAACGGGCGTCAACGCGATACCACGTTTAAGGATGGGCGAGGTTTTGTTGAACGCCGCAATTTCGGCACGACGGGCGATGTAGTCGGATGTTTCCACCAGCTCGTCGGTGATTTCCGGCATCACATTGTCTTCAACGGTCATATGATACGGCGTCACATTGCGATCATCCGTGCCATAGAAATTCGCACGGCGAACCTCAAGCGGATCAAGACCGAGGTCATGGGCGATATGATCCATCACCCGCTCGATCCCCACCACACCCTGCGGGCCACCAAAACCGCGATAGGCGGTGTTCGACACGGTGTTCGTTTTCAAACGGTGCGAAAGTATCCGAACATTCGGAAGGAAGTAGGCGTTATCCGCATGCAGCATCGCACGGTCGGCCACAGGCAAGGACAAGTCCATCGCCCAACCGCATTTGGCGAACTGTTCAAAGATCACCGATTGCAGACGGCCTGTCGCATCGAAACCTGCCTTGTAGTCAATGCGGAAATCATGCCGTTTACCGGTGATGACCATGTCGTCATCGCGGTCATACCGCATTTTGGCAGGACGGTTCAAACGCATCGCAACAATGGCGGATGCCACAGCCAAGGAATTACCCTGACTTTCCTTACCGCCAAAACCACCACCCATGCGGCGGGTCTCGACGCGTACGGCGTTCATAGGCACGCCCAAACCTTCGGCCACTTTATGTTGGATTTCTGTCGGGTGCTGGGTTGACGAATGCACCAACACGTCCCCCTCGTTAGGCTGCGCAGAGGCCGCTTGACCCTCTAGGTAAAAGTGTTCCTGTCCGCCGATTTCCATGCTGCCTTCGACTTGGTGATCGGAGGTCGCCATTGCTGCGTCCGCATCGCCGTTCTGGAAGGTCATGGCATCTTCAAACTTGCTATCCGCCGCCATGGCCGCATCAATGGTTAACAAGGCGGGGAGTTCTTCATATTCGATTTGGCCAAGCTGCGCCGCTAAACGCGCGGCGCGGTGGCTTGTTGCCACGACCAAGAATATCGGTTGGCCGACAAAATGGACCGTATCAACAGCCAACATCGGTTCGTCATGCGCGGCTGGGGATACGTCATTTTCAGCCGGAAGGTCAGCGGCTGTTAACACATCAACAACACCGTCGGCAGCACGAACTGCATCAAGGTTAACAGACGTTAACTTCGCATGGGCAACGGTGGACAAGCCGAACGCCAGATGCACAGGATCGGCCATCGGAATGTCGTCAGTATAGCGGGCAATGCCTGAAACATGGATCGGGCCACTGTCGTGCGGGTTTGGTTTGGCTACGCTCATGCCGCACCCCTCCCTACAATTCGGGTTTCGGTTAGCGGGTTTGTGCTTTCATGGAAATACCGACGCAGAAGATTTTGCGCGGTACGAAGGCGGTATTCAGCAGTGCCACGCACGTCTTTGATCGGGGTGTAATCTTGCGAAAATGCCTCGCAGGCGGTTTCAACGATTGCCTCATTCCAAGGCTGGCCGATAAGCGCGTCTTCGACGTTTTTGGCCCGTTGCGGCATCGCCGCCATGCCACCAAAGGCGATACGGGCGGCGGTTACATATCCACCATCAACCGTGATATTAAAGGCCGCATTCAACGCCGAGATATCCTGATCGAAGCGCTTGGAAATTTTGTAAACGGAAAGGGTGTCGGGCTGTGTCGGAATGAACAGACTTTCGACAAATTCGCCAGCTAGGCGGTCTTGCTTGCCGTAAGAGATATAGAAATCCTCCAGCAAAACTTCGCGGCGCTCGGACCCACGTCGAAGGGTTAATACTGTGCCCAGCGCGATTAACGGTGGGGGGCTATCGCCAATCGGGGAGCCGTTCGCGATGTTACCGCCAATCGTTGCGGAGTTGCGGACCTGAACCGAACCATAGCGGCGCAGCATCTCGGCGAAATCGGGGTGACGATCAACGATTGCGCCGCGCACGCGGGCGATCGTGACACCGGCACCAATGCGAATGCCTTCTTCAGACACCTCAATCTGTTGCAGGTCTTCAAGACGGTGAACAAACACCGTTGGCAACAGGTTACGCATTAATTTAGTGACCCATAACCCAAGATCGGTCGCGCCGCCAACAATCGTCGCATCAGGGTTTTCCGCGTACCAATCAGCAAAACTATCAAGTGTCGCGGGCAGGAACGCGCCGTCCAGCGTGATATCTCCACCAGCCATCGCCGCCAGTTGATCAGCCTCGTCCGCCAACCAATCCGGTTGCGCCACCTTGGCGGCAGCCTCGGCCGCACGAATGATCGGTGCGTATCCAGTACAACGACACAAATTCCCCGCCAACACATCGTCAAAATCCTGCCGCCCGTCGCGGTGTGCGGTGTACATCGACATCACGAACCCCGGCGTGCAGAACCCGCATTGGGAACCGTGAAATTCGACCAACGCCTGTTGGACGGGATGCAAACGGCCATCTGGCGCGGAAATGCCTTCAACCGTGCGAACAGACTTGCCGTGAAGTTGTGGTAGAAACAAGATGCACGCGTTTAGCGCACGGTGGGTCAGACGCCCGCCTTCAAGTGCTGCGATGGACACCGTGCACGCGCCGCAATCGCCCTCGTTACAGCCCTCCTTAGTGCCTTTCAGCTTGCGGTTTTCACGCAGGAAATCCAGCAGGGTTTCGGTGGGGTTCGGGTTGTCCAGAACCACATCTTCGCCATTAAGAAGGAAACGTATCTGACCCATTAGCTGCCCCTGTATGTTGAATACCCAAATGCCGACAGTAATAGCGGCACGTGGTAGTGCGTGTCTTCGGCAATGCCAAAGCGCAGCGGGATTACATCGAGGAATTTCGGGGATGGCAGCGGCTGCCCTGTCCCGTCCAGATAATCGCCTGCATGAAACACCAGCTCGTATTCCCCGAACGCAAACGCGTCGAGGTCCAGCAAAGGCGCATCGCAGCGGCCATCACTATTGGTTACCGTTTCCAACAGCTTTTCGCGGCTGTCGCCCAAACGATAGAGTTCAATCCGTAAACCTTGCGCAGGTTTTCCAAGCCCGGTGTCGAGCACATGCGTCGTAAGACGTCCCATAACTTCCCCATTTTTTGATTCTTACCTAATCAAGCCTTAGTGCGGCGAATTGGGCAAGATATATTTCAAACCATTCCCCCTCTTTATCCGAACGGTCGGCTGGGCTAACTTGACAGGATGAAAAACACTCCCCGATTCATTCATCTTCGTGTGCACTCCGCTTATTCGTTACTCGAAGGCGCGATTCACCTTAAAAAATTGCCTCAAATGTGTGCGGATTGGCATATGCCGGCGGTTGCGGTCACGGATTCGGGGAATCTATTCGGGGCACTCGAATTCTCTGAAACGGCCTCAAAAGCGGGAATCCAGCCGATTATCGGATGCCAGTTTCAACTAAAGTTTGAAACTGCTTCAAGGCCCGGGGATCGCGATCCGGCCCCTAAAGCCATTGTTTTATTAGCCCAAAACGAGCGCGGCTATGAAAACCTGATGAAGCTGAACAGTTGCAACTTTCTGGAATGCGGGGATGAGCTGCCCCATATCACCATGGCGCAGCTGTCGGAACATGCGGATGGGTTGATCTGTTTAACGGGCGGGTCACTTGGCCCAATCGGGCAATTGTTGCACGACGGGCAGAAGGATAAAGCGCGCCTTTTGACCGAGCATTTCCAACGTCTGTTCGCAGATCGCCTATACATCGAAGTCCAGCGTCACCCGACAGGGCAAAGCAATCGCACGCCTGCCGAAAACGCTACCGAGCCGGGATTTGTGCAACTTGCGTATGATCTGAACATTCCACTGGTTGCGACCAACGATGTGTATTTCCCAAAGAAAGACATGTACGCCGCCCACGACGCGTTGATCTGTATTGCGGAGGGTGCTTATGTTGACCAACAAGAACCGCGTCGACAGTTAACGCCAGAGCATTATTTCAAAACGCCCGAGGAAATGGACGTTCTGTTTTCCGACCTGCCGGAAGCCATTGCGAACACCATCGAGATCGCCAAGCGCTGTGCGTTCAAGGCGTACTTGCGCGACCCTATCCTGCCGAAGTTTGCCGACAACGAAGTCGAAGCCTTGCGGGAATTGGCGCACGAAGGCCTGAAAGCCCGCCTTGCCGTTATCCCGCACGCTGTAAGTGTTAAGGAATACGAAGAACGGCTGGATTTTGAGCTAGGTGTTATCGAGAACATGGGGTTCCCCGGTTACTTCCTGATCGTGGCCGATTTTATCCACTGGGCGAAAGAACAAGATATTCCGGTTGGTCCGGGTCGTGGTTCTGGTGCGGGCTCGCTGGTGGCGTACTCGTTAACGATCACCGACCTTGACCCCCTGCGCTATTCCCTGCTTTTCGAACGGTTCTTGAACCCCGAACGTATTTCCATGCCCGATTTTGACATCGACTTTTGCATGGATCGCCGCGAGGAAGTGATCCAATACGTGCAGCAGAAATATGGTCGCGACAAGGTTGCCCAGATCATTACCTTCGGGGCGTTGCTGTCCAAAGCGGCGGTGCGCGACATCGGGCGCGTTTTGCAAATGCCCTACATGCAGGTTGACCGGATTTCCAAGCTGATCCCTGTGGACGGCGTTAAACCTGTGTCCATTGAACAAGCCCTGCTCGATGAACCACGCCTTAAGGAAATGGCCCGCGACGAAGAAGTCGTGGCGCGGCTGCTGGAATACGCCCAACAGGTTGAAGGATTGCTTAGAAACGCCTCGACCCACGCTGCGGGTGTGGTGATTGGCGATCGACCGTTGGATGAATTGGTGCCGCTTTATCAGGATCCGCGATCCGATATGCCAGCGACACAGTTCAACATGAAATGGGTTGAGCCTGCGGGTTTGGTGAAATTCGACTTCTTGGGTCTAAAAACCCTGACGGTTATTCAAAACGCGTTGGACTTGTTGAAGTTGCGCGATATCAACATCGATATCAGTGCGATCCCGATAGATGATGAGAAAACTTACGAACTCTACGCCTCGGCCAATACCGTAGCCGTGTTTCAGGTGGAGAGTACGGGCATGATGGACGCCCTGCGCCAGATGCAACCGAACTGTATCGAAGACATCATCGCGCTGGTCGCCCTTTACCGTCCCGGCCCGATGGAAAACATTCCGAAATTCTGTAACGTTAAAAACGAGCGTGACACGCGCGACTTGTTGCACCCTTCCATCGACCACCTGTTGGATGAAACGCAGGGCATTATTGTTTACCAAGAACAGGTGATGCAGATCGCGCAGGAGATGGCGGGATACTCCCTTGGTGGGGCGGACATGTTGCGCCGTGCGATGGGTAAAAAGATTAAAGAAGCGATGGATGCGGAGCGTCCAAAGTTCAACAAGGGTGCTGCCGAAAATGGCGTGGACGAGGCCAAAGCGACAGAGGTGTTCGACCTTCTGGAAAAATTCGCAAACTACGGCTTCAACAAATCCCACGCGGCGGCTTATGCGGTTGTGTCCTACCAAACGGCATGGCTGAAAGCGAACCACCCTGTTGAGTTCATGGCCGGTGTTATGAACTGCGATATCCACCTGACGGACAAGCTGGCGGTCTACTCCGACGAGGTCCGCAAAAGCAAGGAGCGCGGCGGTCTGGGGATCGAGATTATCCCGCCATGCGTCAACCGTTCGCGCGCGGCGTTCAGTGTGAAGGACGGCAAGGTCGTCTATGGCATGGGCGGTTTGAAAAACGTCGGTAGCGAGGCGATGAAGCTGATCACCTCCGCCCGTGATGAGGGTGGCACGTTCAAAGACCTATTCGATTTCGCGCGGCGTGTTGATTTGAAACGGGTCGGAAAACGACCAATGGAAATGCTGGCGCGATCTGGTGCGTTTGATCAGTTGGACGGCAACCGTCGGAAGGTTCTGGAAAGCGTCGACAAGCTGGTCGCCTATTCGGCGGCTTGTAATGATGCGAAAAATTCGAACCAAAGCAGCCTGTTTGGCGATAGCGGCGATGACTTGCCGCCCCCTCGCCTGCCCATGCCCGAAGACTGGGAGGCGGTGGAACGCTTAACGCAGGAACATACCGCTTTCGGGTTCTACCTGACGGGTCATCCGCTGGATGACTATATGCCTGCCCTTAAACGCGAGCGGGTTTTGACGTTGGAAGAAGTGACCAAAAAGGCCGAGGGGCGCAAGGTTGGCACCAAGATGGCTGGTACGATTTCGGCAGTTCAAATCCGCAAATCCGCGCGTGGGAACCGATTTGCGTTTATCTCGCTGTCAGACCCAAGCGGGCACTACGAGGTGACGGTATTTTCTGACGTGTTGGAAAGCGCGCAAGAAATTTTGAAAACCGGCGAAAACGTAGTGATGCCGATCGAGGCCGACATGCAAGGCGGGCAGTTGAAACTGCTGGCACGTGGCTTCGTGTCAATCGATGCGGCGGTGGCCGATACAGCATCCGTTGGCTTGCGCGTATTCCTGAACGACGCGGAGGCTGTGCCGTCTGTCGCCACTCGGCTGACGGCAGGGGATGCGGGACGCGCGGTTAAAGGGCCGGTGAACATCGTGTTGGTCCATCCCGATTTGCCGGGCGAGGTGGAAATAACCCTGCCGGACGATTACGCCATCAACGCGAAAATCAAGGGTGCGATCAAACATATCGGTGGTGTGATGCGGGTCGAAGAGTTCTGAGGGAGGCGTCGGGTGATTGATGTCGCCCACGCAGCAACGGTCGACACGTTGACTCAAATCAATGCGAATTTTGCGAAATACCTAATAGTGATACCATTATTATGGAAGGTATTTTTCGATGGACATGCAGCAAGATTTCCGAAAGCACGCGATCGTAGCCGGTATATTATTCATCATCGCGACGGTTTTCCTTTTCGTAGGCGAGGCGTTTTATAAACCCGGTTTGACCCCGCCTGACGTGCTCGCGAAGGCAGCGGGGGCGAAATCGCAGATAATCCTTGGCATACTGATCGAGTTTTCCTGCGTCCTCGCCATTCCGTTGATCGCCATTGTGCTCTATCCGCTGTTACGAAAAGAGACCTCAGCATAACTTGAGGATTCCCAACGTTGGGAATATTTGGTAACGT
>CALCGO010000497.1 GCA_937901055.1 uncultured Rhodobacterales bacterium | reverse complement strand
TGGGGGTTGTTTGCGTTTTCGCAACGGTGCCGCTTGCACAAGAGTTTAATGCCCGCGTTCTGGAATTTCATGGTGCGAACAGCTTCATCGAAAGAAACAGGCTGGAAGCGTCAAAATCCAGTGGTATGTCGGCAAACCTATACGCACTACGCGGACGTTTAGCTACGATCCCGCCGCAAGTTCAAGAAGAACTGCTGCCCTCGCGGTTTTACGAGTACGCGCTGAGTGTTGCGAACAGATACGATATTCCATCGCAGATATTCTTTAATTTGATATCAACAGAATCGAACTGGGATCCTGTCGCGAGCTCTGAACAGGGTGCTATCGGGTTAACGCAGTTGATGCCGAGCACGGCGCTGGAACTGGGCGTAAACCCATGGAATGCACAACAGAATATTGAAGGCGGGGCGCGATATTTACGCCAACAACATGACCGCTTTGGATCATGGGATTTGGCGTTGGCGGCATATAATGCGGGCCCGGGGGCGGTGTCAAAATACGGCGGCATCCCGCCGTATGAAGAGACGCAAAATTACGTCCAGAAGGTGTTGGGCCTTTAAGCGCGTTCCAGCTCGCCACCAGCGGAGTGCCAGTGCATAAGGCCACCGATGTTGTGTACGCTTTCAAAACCCATCTGCGTCAAAGCCCGAACAGCCATGCCGGAACGTGCGCCGGACGCACAATAAACAGCAACTGGCTTGGACGTGTCCAAGGACTTGTTGAATTCAGGGTGGCTTGGGTTCGCGTGGCTTTGCAGCAGCATAAGAGGGATGTGATGTGCGGTTTTTGCTTTGCCAGTCTTCTGAAGTTCCGAGATGTCACGAACGTCGATGATAGCGATTTCGCCATTTTTCGACATTGCAACAGCATCCTGTGCGGAGAGGCCGGGTGTAGTTGGTTTGCGGCTAAAGAAGCTCATGATATTTCCTTACGTTTGATTCCGTGTTGAGCAGGTAGATAAGGTCTACCGTTTCTATTTCAACTTGTGTTTACAATTAATTCAAGAAATTGAATGTGTCTAGAGGGTATTTTGGAAAAAAGAGGGATTTTACTTGCAATGATCTCGTTTTGTTCCCATTCTGCCCTTCGCATTCCCGCACGGATTCTATAGACCGTTGTCGGGTTAGGGGAGCTAAAATGGCTGAGCTGAAAAATATCGAGGTGCGCGGTGCGCGCGAGCATAACCTCAAGGATATCGACATTGATATCCCGCGCTATAAACTGGTGGTGATTACGGGGCTTTCCGGCTCCGGTAAATCCTCACTTGCCTTCGATACGATCTATGCGGAAGGGCAGCGGCGGTATGTCGAAAGCCTGTCCGCTTATGCGCGCCAGTTCCTTGATATGATGCACAAGCCGGATGTCGATCACATTGCCGGCCTCTCGCCTGCGATTTCGATTGAACAGAAGACGACCTCGAAAAACCCGCGCTCTACCGTTGGTACGGTCACGGAAATCTACGATTATATGCGCCTGTTGTTCGCACGCGTTGGGACGCCCTATTCACCGGCAACCGGTTTGCCGATCGAGGCGCAGCAGGTTTCCGATATGGTTGACCGTGTCGCCTCATTGGAGGAGGGGACGCGCGCCTATCTGCTGGCCCCGATCGTGCGGGATCGTAAGGGGGAGTATCGCAAAGAGTTCCTTGAGCTGCGCAAGCAGGGTTTCCAGCGCGTCAAGGTTAACGGGGAGTTTTTTGATCTCGAAGAACCGCCGACGCTCGACAAGAAATTCCGCCATAACATCGATGTGGTTGTTGATCGTGTTGTGATCAAAAGTGGCATGGAAGGCCGCTTGGCAGACAGTTTGCGCACTGCGCTGGACCTTGCCGATGGCATTGCAGTGCTGGAAATCGCGGATGAGGGGGCTGAACGCCACGTGTTTTCTGAAAAATACGCTTGTCCAGTCAGCGGCTTTACCATTCCTGAAATCGAACCGCGCCTGTTTTCTTTCAACGCACCTTTCGGGGCTTGCCCTGATTGCGGCGGTCTGGGCGTGGAGCTGTATTTCGATGAAAACCTGATTGTGCCGGATCGCAGCCTGTCGCTACCCAATGGGGCGATTGCAAATTGGGCGAAGTCCAAGTCGCCGTATTCACGCCAGACGATTGAGTCGATTTCCAATCATTACGGATTTGACCGCACCTTACCGTGGTCCAAACTTCCTGAGAAAATTCATGAAGTTATGCTGCGCGGTTCAGGCAAAGAAGAGATCAAGTTCCGCTATGACGAAGGGGGGCGTGTTTACGAAATCTCCCGCCCGTTCGAAGGGGTTATCCCGAATATGGAGCGGCGCTATCGCGAAACCGACAGCAATTGGATACGCGAAGAGTTTGAACGGTATCAGAACAATCGCCACTGTAAGGCCTGCGATGGGTACCGCCTGCGGCCCGAAGCGCTGGCCGTGAAGATCGCCGATTTGCACGTCGGCCAAGTGGTGCAGATGTCTATCAAAGAGGCGCTCGATTGGGTGCTGACGGTTCCGGACAGCCTTAGCAAACAGAAAAACGAAATCGCATTGGCGATCCTTAAGGAAATCCGCGAACGGTTGGGGTTTTTGGTGAACGTGGGGTTGGATTATCTGACGTTGTCGCGGAACTCCGGCACGCTTTCGGGTGGTGAAAGTCAACGGATTCGTCTTGCCAGCCAGATCGGATCTGGTTTGACAGGGGTACTTTACGTGCTGGACGAACCGTCCATCGGGTTGCACCAACGCGACAACGGACGCTTGCTGGTAACGTTGAAAAACCTGCGGGATCAAGGCAATACCGTGATCGTCGTTGAGCACGACGAGGAAGCTATTCGCGAAGCCGATCATGTCATCGACATTGGCCCCGCAGCCGGAATTCACGGCGGCGAAATTATCGCCGAAGGAACGCCGAAACAGGTTTGCGCGAATAAAAAGTCTGTTACCGGGCAGTACCTTACCGGCAAACGCAAGATCGACGTGCCGACAGTACGGCGCAAAGGCAACGGCAAGAAAATTGTCGTTACGGGTGCGACGGGTAACAATCTGAAGAACGTCACCGCAGAGTATCCGCTGGGGACTTTTACCTGTGTTACAGGTGTGTCTGGCGGCGGGAAATCAACGCTGACGATCGAGACTTTGTTTAAAACCGCCTCGATGCGTTTGAACGGGGCGCGGCAGGTTCCGGCCCCTTCGGAATCCATCAAGGGTTTGGAGTATCTCGATAAAGTTATTGATATCAACCAATCCGCCATTGGGCGTACCCCACGATCCAATCCCGCAACTTACACCGGTGCGTTTACGCCCATTCGCGAATGGTTTGCCGGTTTGCCTGAATCCAAAGCACGCGGATATAAGCCCGGTCGGTTCAGTTTTAATGTTAAAGGCGGGCGCTGTGAGGCGTGTAAAGGTGATGGTCTTATCAAGATCGAAATGCATTTTTTGCCGGATGTTTACGTCGAATGTGAAAGCTGCAAGGGCAAGCGGTACAACCGCGAAACATTGGAAATACGGTTTAAAGGCAATAGCATAGCCGACGTTCTTGACATGAATGTTGACGAAGCCGCCGACCTGTTCAAGGCGGTTCCAAGCATTCGCGACAAGATGACAACGTTGATGCGGGTTGGTCTGGGCTACATCAAAGTCGGCCAATCCGCCACGACCCTTTCGGGGGGCGAGGCACAGCGGGTTAAACTGTCTAAAGAATTGGCGAAACGCTCCACTGGGCGGACATTGTATATTCTGGACGAACCCACCACGGGTCTGCATTTCGAGGATGTGAAAAAACTGCTGGAAGTGCTGCATGAACTGGTGGATCAGGGTAATTCGGTCATCGTGATTGAACACAACCTTGATGTGGTGAAAACCGCCGACCATGTGATCGACATCGGACCAGAGGGTGGTGACGCCGGCGGTCAGATCATCGCGACGGGAACACCCGAAGATATTGCAAACGTCGAAGCTAGTTACACAGGGCACTATCTCAAAGAAATGCTGTAGCGCTTTTTCCTTTGGAAATGCCTGTAAAGGTGTAAGCTTCGGCAATAGGTATATATTTCTAAGGAGAAGACCATGAGACTACTTCTGCTGATCCCCGTTGTTCTGCTGCTTTCAAGTTGCGGCTACGTCGCCCCAGTCGAGATGCCATCCGGCCCCGGGTTTCTCATCGGTTTATTCCACGGGCTTATTTCGTTCTTCACCATGATCCTGTCCTTCTTCACGGGAATCGAGATGTATGCATCCAACAATTCCGGCAGCTGGTATGACCTGGGGTTCGTAATAGGCGCGATGATTTTTTATGGCGGTGGCGCTAAAAGTAGGTAACAGCGGACCTGAAACCAACATATCCACGCGGAGTTGGACCTGATGAAGCGGGTAATGATTATTGGCGGCTCGGGGTCGGGTAAGTCGACACTTGCGCGAAAGCTTGGGGAAATCACCAACCTACCGGTTATTCACATTGACCCGATGTATTGGAAGCCCGGATGGGAACAGCGAACATCGGATGAAACCCACGCGTTAGTGCTGGAAGCCGCATCGCAGGACAGTTGGGTATTTGACGGAAATCACAGCCGCTCGATTCCGGATAGGATGGCGCGGGCGGATCATTTTATTTTCCTCGATTTGCCCACGTATTTGCGTGTGTGGCGTGTTCTTAACAGGACAATAAGATATTGGGGTAGGGCACGTCCTGATATGGCAGAAGGGTGCCCGGAGCGGTTCAGTTGGGAATTCCTGACCGTCTGGGTCGCTGGATATCATCGGCGCAGTCATGCGCGCGATATTGCGGTGCTTGATAGTGCACCCGCCAGCGTAAAGTGTTACCATCTGAAATCTCGTCGTGATGTGCGGCAGTTCCTGGCGGATATGGAAACGAATTATGAGTAAACCTAAAATCGGACTGGCACTTGGCAGCGGCGGCGCGCGTGGCTGGGCGCATATCGGGGCACTGCGCGCCCTTGAGGCGCGTGGGATTGTGCCGGATTATGTCGCAGGATGTTCTATGGGCGCGCTCGTGGGTGCAGCCTACGTTGGTGGCCGGCTTGATGCGTTGGAAGATTGGGCGCTGTCAATCACACACGGAAAAATGGCGCGTCTGATTGACGTTAACGTGCTTAGCGGCGGCCTGATCGAGGCTAAAAACGTTGTTAAGTTTTTCGAAAGCCTTGGTATGCCCAAGGAAATCAAAGATCTGGCTATACCATTCGCGACCGTCGCCACGGATATGCGCTCGGGGCGCGAGGTCTGGATTCGGGACGGGTCGGTTATTGATGCAATGCGGGCATCTATTGCGTTGCCCGGAATTGTTAGTCCGGTGCTGAGGAATGATAGATGGCTGATAGACGGTGGAATTACGAACCCGCTTCCGGTTTCTGTGTGCCGCGCCATGGGGGCGGATATCGTGATTGCGGTCAACCCTGAGGCCAAGAAATACAGCGTTATGTGGTCACAAGACGAAGAAAAACCAAACGAGACTTGGCAATCAATCAAAACCTCTCTGCCTTTTGCTGTTCGCAGCGCGGTTGATGCCGTTTCGGGGGTTGGCAAGGTTCAAGGGGTAAAGGCGCCGAACTATTTCGATGTAGTGGCGACATCCATCGATGTGATGATAACACAAATCCGGCGCAGTCGTTTGATTGGTGACCCGCCGCATGTGTTGCTAGATGTGAATCTCGACGACTTCACAATTCTGGAGTTCAATCGCGCAAAAACCGCGATCGAAGAGGGGCGCGCCTGTGTGGAGCGCGCGGACGAAGCCCTGAGCGACCTGTCGAAGTACGTCTGACGGCTGGCAGGCCTCGTAGTCGGGCATGGTACACAATATTAGCTATACCACAGCAATCGCTCAATTGATTATGCATGGGTTAATGCGCAGCTTGCATGCGAATGGCCGTGAAGTTGATGTGCGTCAACTTTTCAACAAATTTCTGACACATTGAAGAACTAGAAGGATTTGAAAGTTAAGTCAATTCGAGGGTAATCTGTCATGAAACTCAATATGTTATCTCAGTTTAGGAAAAGTGAATCTGGTGCGGTAACCGTTGATTGGGTTGTTCTTACGGCTGCCATCGTCGGTATCGCGATTGCGGTAATCACACTGGTTTCGGGCGGTGTGGAAGACGCATCCGAGGGGATCAACGACGAACTTGTATTAGCAGGCGGGCTGGGCGACTGGTTTAGTAGCGCTGCGTACGGGACGGATAGTGATTTTGTACCATATCAAATGGGAGTGATAGGCATTCCAGATTCCGGGTATAACGAATTTTATGATCAGGCGCTGAATGGTGGCGACACGCAAGCGTATTACGACATGGCATATGAAACAGCCACAACTTCACCTGAGGCATTGACGATGGACCGGTTAGCAGCAGCAGAGCAGGCGATGATGGACAGCGGCTCGGGCATCCCTGACGGTAACACTTCCGCTGCAGAGTTGCAGTCCGAAGACCTGTCATAGCTTAATCTGAAGGTTCAGGCTCTCACAAAAATAACTACCATTTGTTACAATAAGGGAAAGCCGGTTCGCCGACTTTCCTTTTTATTGTGAAGAACTACAAATCGCTCTAACCAGCCCCAAACAGAATATCCAACGCTTCAAGTACGGTGAACGCATCGTCAGCAATTTTCAAAACATCCCCGTCAACCAGATAGTACAACCAATTGCCGTTTGGCATATCCAAACCGTAATAGGCCAAATCCGTGATCAGTTCGTAAGGGACGCCGTCGGGCAATACTTTCCCGACCGTATAGCGCTTCGCAAGGCCAGGTGGCAGGCAGCCGTTGTTCTTGGCTGCCAATCCCGGCGGACAGGATTTCGGCTGGCTGTGCGCGCCGGTCACGTTGATGCCGACAAGGGCCACGGACAGGCCAAGGGCTGCTGGTAGTATCTTAAGCATGAATGCCTCCATTTTTCGTGAGTATACCCTTTCGAGCGCCCCGCGGCAGTCTCGATTTTATGGGCAGCGAAGATTCGCCCATTAAGCAAGTCTGGGTGCTGGGCCAGCAAAGCCTGCCATGTGGCCAAAATGTTAGGCGTTCAAGGCTAACTTGCAGCGCACACAAAAGGTATTTCGACAAATTTGCACTAAATCAATTTGCGAACACCTTTGCGGCTGAATGCTGCCATATTTGCGCGGTAGTACACTGCAAATTAATTTATTTTGGAGAGTTACTGTGTTGACCATTATCAAGTTTTATAAAGACGAATCCGGTGCTGTGACGGTCGATTGGGTGGTTCTAACCGCAGCAATCGTCGGTATTGCAATTGCCGTTATCTCGGTAATATCGGGTGGGGTGGAAGACGCGTCACAGGGTATCAACGAAGAACTGATCGTCGCCAGCAACTTCACATTTGGCGGCGACACAAATTGGGCCGGAGACTACATCCCGATTTCCGCACAGCACGGTGCAAGTTGGGGCGATGGCGGCCTAGATAATGAAGGCCGGACTTGGGCGGAAAACACTTATGACAACTGGTCAGCGTTAGATGATGCAACCTTGATTGGCCAACATCAAGCCAACCTCGCCGGTTTGGCAGGCGGTAGCAATGATGATTTGTACACTGACTATATCGCGGTTTCAGGACAAATATTGACCGAGCGCGGCATAAGCTAAACAGCTGACAACATAGGCTTAACTATCTGGGTTTTAGCCACATCGGAACGAATTAGGGGCGCAATGTTGCGCCCCTTTTCAATTACGCGTCGTATTTTTGACTGCTAAGATGTGGCAACATTGCCGAGAAATCCATCCCTTCACCGCCACCTTCCACAAATGCCGCGTACATATCGCGGGCGTGTTGGCCAAGCGGCGTCGATGCGTCTGCGGCCTCGGCAGCTTGTTGTGCAAGGTTGAGGTCTTTCAACATCAACTCGGCCGCAAATCCGGGCTTGTAATCATTGTCTGACGGGCTGGTGGGGCCAACACCGGGGGCAGGGCAGTAGGCGTTCATACTCCATGAATATCCCGACGAAGTGGATGCGACATCGAACATCTTCTGGCGATCCAGTCCCAGCTTGTCGGCCAAGGCGAATGCCTCGCAGGTTACAATCATTGTTGCGCCCAAAATCATGTTATTACAAATTTTGGCCGCTTGCCCCGCACCGGCTTCGCCACAGTGAACGGCTTTTTGACCCATGATATCGAACAATGGGTCGGCCATTGCAAATGCAGCCTCGGTGCCGCCTGCCATAAAGGTTAACGTGCCTGCCTCCGCGCCACCAATGCCGCCGGAAACGGGGGCATCTACCGCTAGCAATCCGGCAGCGCTTGCTTGATCTGCAACGGCGCGGGCGGATTCTACGTCAACGGTTGAACAATCAACCAAACATGCGCCGGGTTTCATGGCTGGAACGAGTTCCGCAGCCACGCTTCGCAAG
>CALCGO010000496.1 GCA_937901055.1 uncultured Rhodobacterales bacterium | reverse complement strand
TCCAACAGGTCCATATCCAAACCATCGCCGCGCAACACAACGGTCCTACTTAACGAGTCCGCAGCCGTTTCAGCCTGCGAACGATTCTTTTCAATCACTTTGGAATGAACTCGCCGCGCTCCTTTTTCGAGCTTGGTCGAAACGTATAAACCCACGTTCCCCCCCCCAACGATAATCGCGCGGTCAGTATTTGGGTTTTTCTTGCCAAAAATCTCGTACGTGCGCGGAACGTCTTCTGTTGCTGCCACCAAATAGGTCTGGTCGCCTGCAAAAAGTTGATCGTTTGGGTGTGGCACAAACAACTTACCTTCACGGCGAACGCCCACGACCACGGCGCGAAGAGTTGAAAACAACTCCGACAACTGTCGAAGTGGCGTGTTAATTACGGCACAATCTTCATCAAGCGTCAGCCCGATCAATTGCACGCGATCATCGGCAAAGCTTTCAGTGTCGAACGCGGCCGGGGCTGCTAAACGACGCAGCGCGGCCTCAGCCACCTCACGTTCGGGCGAAATAATAACGTCGATTGGCAAATGTTCGCGGCGATATAAATCCGAGTACTCCGAATTTAGGTATGACTGCGAACGCAAGCGCGCGACCTTGCGCGGGATATCGAAAACCGAGTGCGCAACCTGACAAATAACCATATTTACTTCGTCAGAGAAGGTCGCCGCGATGATCATATCAGCGTCCCGCGCCCCTGCCCGTTCCAATACATCAGGATGCGAAGCGAATCCCGCAATACCGCCCACGTCCAGCGTATCCGTAATACGCCGCACCAGTGATCCATTATTGTCGACCACAGTAACGCTGTTGTTTTCAGTTGAAAGATGGCGCGCCAATTGCCAGCCAACCTGACCGGCACCGCATATAATGATCTTCATCTAAGCTTCTCGCTCCGATTGTTCGGGGGTCATTATGCGATGTTTAACGAGCGGTGGTCAATCATGATCCATGCTCACAAATTTTCATCTATTGCTGCGATTTTTACCTTCGGTCCTGTCGCCACATTCAGTGACTTCAGTTTTCGGTGCAATGCAGAGCGTTCCATCCCGACAAACTGCGCCGTTTTAGAAATATTGCCGCCAAACCTGTCGATTTGCGAGATGAGATACTCACGTTCGAACATCTCGCGGGCCTCACGCAAGGAATATCCGGCAAAACTGGCACCAAGCGAAAGCTGTTCACCACCGCCTTCTTCAGCGCCACCTGGCAGTTCGGACACCTGAATGGGACCACTTTCCGGCCCAAGAATTAGAACGCGCTCGATTGTATTGCGCAACTGTCGAATATTGCCGGGCCATGTCATTACTTCCAGACGTGCCAATGCTTCTTCAGACATTTCGCGAACAGGCAAGCCTTGCGAGAGGTTCAAATCCTTAATGAAATACGTACAAAGCTGTGGAATATCCGCTCTTCGCTCCTCAAGCTCTGGCACTTCAATCGGCACAACGTTGATACGATGATAGAGCTCTTCGCGGAATTTACCGTTACTAATTTCACCAAGCAGATCACGATTGGTTGCAGAAATAACCCGCACATCAACCCGCACAACATCCTGCCCGCCGACGCGTTTGAAGTTCTGTTCAACTAACACCCGAAGGATTTTGGACTGTGTGACATAGGGCATATCGGCCACTTCGTCGAAAAACAGCACGCCGCCGTGTGCACGCTCGAACAATCCGGGTTCATAGCCACGCTCCACGGATTCCCGACCAAACAGAACCTCTTCCATCATGTCAGGTTCGATCGACGCGGAGTTCACGGTAATAAACGGTGCGTTTGCGCGTGGGCCGCTGCAATGAATGAAGCGCGCCGCAATCTCTTTTCCTGCGCCTGCCGACCCAGTCAGCATCACCCGAGAATTGGCCTGTGCAACCTTTTCAAGCTGTAATTTCAACGACTTGAATACTGTACTCTCGCCAACCATATCAACAGATTTCGAGTTCCCGCCCCGTAGCGCCGAATTCTCAGACCGTAGACGCGAGGCCTCTAATGCACGTGTAATAACGACCATCAACTGGTCAATATTAAACGGTTTTTCGATAAAGTCGTACGCTCCTTGTTTTATCGCTGCGACCGCGATCTCAACGTTGCCATGTCCAGAGATAATAACAACCGGTATGTCAGGGTTATCGCGGTGAATTGACTTCAGAATATCAATCCCGTCCAGCTTGCTACCCTTCAGCCATATATCCAGAATGACCAAAGCAGGTGGGTTGGCATTTATCTCGCTAAATGCAGAATCGGAGTCCCATGCGATGCGGGTGCTGTGCCCTTCATCTTCCAAAATGTCGGCGACAAGCTCGCGAATGTCTTTCTCGTCATCGACTACAAGTATATCACTCATGATCCACTCCTCTGATCTTCAGTATTGGTGGTGGGCAGCGTCATTTTCACTTCGGCACCATGATGTTTGTTACCTTCAAAAATCGGTGCGTCCAGCAACTCGAGGCGCCCGTCATGTTCTTCGACGATTTTCTTGACAATCGACAGGCCAAGCCCGGTGCCTGAATCCCGATGTGTCACGTAAGGCTCGAATAGACGCGCGCGTTTTGGTGGAAAGCCGACACCGTCGTCCTGTATCCGTACGGATATTGCGCCGTCTTCTGGCGCAACTACAACCCGAACTTGCCCGTTGATCCCGGCCTCAGCCGCCTGTTTGGCTGTCACGGCCTCACGGGCATTTTTCACAAGGTTCGTAAAAGCTTGCGAGATCAAGGTTTCGTCCAACATAATGTTCAGCACGCCTTCTGGGGCCTTGAGAGACACCGCAACATCCGGATCGGCTTCGTTTTGCAGCAACACAACACTGCGCAAAATCGCCAAAATATCCGTCGACGCCTTTTTGGCTTCCGGCATACGCCCGAACTTTGAAAACTCGTCAACTATGCGGCGTAAGTCGTTGGTTTGGCGAATAATAACATCCGAGTATTGCTGCAACGATTCCTGTTCGTCGCCAACCATCGGCCCAAACTTTCTTCGAATGCGTTCTGCGGACAACTGAATTGGTGTCAGTGGATTCTTAATTTCGTGCGCAATACGACGAGCAACATCGCCCCACGCCGCCATACGCTGCGCAGAAACGAGGTCCGTTACATCATCAAAAGCAATCACATATCCCTCCACCGATCCTTGCGAAGGCCGCCGCGTCGCCATCCTGACCAGAAGGTTTTCATGTACACCCGAGCGGATAACCTCGACCTCGCCTTGTGTCGTTTGCCGTGTGCTGCTGGATAATTTATTAAACAAATCAGCGAATTCCGGCGCCGCCTGCACAATCCCCTGCCCCAAGGCCGCTTCACTTTCCAGCCCAAGCATATGTTCGGCTGCAGCGTTCATAAATTCAATAAGCCCGGCGCCATCAAGGCCGATCACGCCTGCCGTAACGCCAGAAAGAACCGAATCAAACAGCCGCCGGCTCTTCTCGGTTTCTTCATTAACAGCCATTAACGCATCGCGCTGCCCTTTGACTTGTTGTGTCATACGATTGAAGACGCGCCCGAGGATTGCGATTTCATCGTCACCGTCTTCTTCAATGACGCGCACATCCAGATCACCACCCCCGACGCGTTCAGCCGCCCGCGCCAAACGACCAACAGGGCGCGACAGACGCTCCGCGAACCACATGCCAAACCAGACTGCCGCAAGGATAACGATTAAGGCGAAACCCAGATAGATAAGGGCGAATTCGAATAGTAATCGACCACGTTCGCTTTCTAACTGGTTATAGAGTGACACCGTTTCCTGCGTATCATCCAACAGCAACAATATCTCGCCATCGACTTCACGGGTCACATATAACAAGCGGTCGGCATAAGCTGAAAGCGCGATCAACGCACGGAATTCGGAGTTCCCCCAATCCTCGATAATCACCGCTTCGCCACTTAACGCACTTTCAATCTGTTCCGCGCTCGGTTGTTCGTAATCGAACAGATACGATCGATCCCCCCGCGCAATCAAACCGCCGTCAACATCAATGACATAGGCTTCCGATAAGGCGCGCTGCATTTGAACCTGACCGCGGTTCAGGTATTCCCGCAAGTCACCAATCGTTAACAGTTGTAACCGCCGTTTTTGCGCATCAAGATAATTGGCCAACAGTTCTGCATCTGACTCAATATTTTTCCGATGCTCCTCTTCATAGGCCTGCGCCGCCGTTAACGAGTTGTTAACCACCAATCTAACCCGATCCGAAAACCATCCCTCAAGTCCGAAGTTCAAGGTTATTGCCGCGAAAACAGCAACCAGAACGGTCGGGATAAGAGCCGTGAGCGTAAAGACCCCCGTCAAGCGCAGATGCAACCTTGATCCGGCCGAGCGCCGCCGTCGCGCCGCAATGATCCGTACAACCTGTCTTGAAACCAACGCCCCAATCACCAGCGTGTAGACCAAATCCGCCAACACAATATAGCGCAGCAATTGTGGATCACCCGGGCGGTCAAACGCGCCAAAAAATACGAAACTTGCAACAACAAGAACGGGCCCGAGGATGACAAGCGCCAACGTCGTCGCATTGCGGACAGCACGACTATTGCTGACTCGGTCGAGCCTTACAAAACCGGATCTGAGTATACTGTGTTGCAAGAGGGCTACAGATTCTGTTGTTTGTCACCAATTCTGTGACAAGTTTACATCATTTTTTTGCCCCGTGTCACCTGAATGTCGAGCGACGCAATCTTTTTTCGTAACGTATTTCGGTTTATCCCCAACAATTCGGCGGTTTTAAGCTGATTTCCCCGGGTAGCTGCCAAAGATAACGCAATAAGAGGCAACTCCACCTCTTTCAGTATGCGGTCATATAGACCGGCTGGCGGCAGTTCGTCGCCATGCAGATCGAAGTATCGTTTCAAATGATTTTCGATAGAGTTCGACAGGCTCTCGGATCCGCCGCGTTTTGGTTCAACTGCCGAACTAGGGCGCGCGGCGATTTCTTGTGAAACAATTTTGGCGTTAATCGTATCATCCGGGCAAAGAACGGCGAGCCGACGAATTAGGTTTTCCAACTCCCGGACATTCCCAGTCCATGGTTGCACTTTAAGAATCTCGATGGCGTCTTTTGAAATCACCTTGCTTGGCAAGCCCTCGTTCTCCGCTTGTAGCAAAAAATGTCGGGTTAGATCGGCGATATCCTCGATACGTTCGCGTAATGCAGGCAAGCGGATCGGCACGACGTTCAGGCGGTAAAACAAGTCCTCACGGAATTTTCCCTCATTGATCAGCGCACGTAAGTCCTGATGCGTTGCGGCAATCACACGAACATTCGCCGTCAATATCTCGCGCCCGCCAGCACGTGAGAACTCCCCTTCTTGCAGTACGCGCAACAGACGTGATTGGGCCTCAAGTGGCAGATCACCAACTTCATCGAGAAACAACGTCCCGCCATGCGCTTGTTCGAATTTGCCAATGACGGATCCGTTCTGGTTCTCGCTACCAAACAATTCCACTTCGATCATGTCAGCCGGAATCGTTGCCATGTTCAACGCCACGAACGGCCCTTCTTTACGTTGACCAAAATCATGCAACGCGCGGGCCACGAGTTCTTTACCGGTGCCCGAAGCACCCGTAATCATCACGCCAAGATCCGTGGTCATCAATCGCGCCATGATCCGGTAGACTTCCTGCATCGCAGGTGACCGCCCGATCAGTGGCATTTCCTCATCGTTCGATTTGGCTGTGGCGGCCCCCGATGCATGCTGCGATAAAGCTTTGTTAACCGTAGCTAACAAATCCTTAAGATCGAAGGGCTTTGGCAGATAATCATATGCGCCGGATTCCGTTGCCCGAATTGCCGTCATAACTGTATTCTGCGCGCTCATCACCACGATAGGCAAGTCAGGGCGACGTTTACGGATAGCAGGCAGAATGTCGAGGGCATCGCCGTCCGGCATGTTCACATCCGTTACGATGACATCCCCCTCGCCCTCCTCCACCCAACGCCACAACGTCGAGATTGTGCCGGTCGAGCGCACACGGCACCCTGCGCGCGTTAATGCTTGGCTAAGAACGGTTCGGATGGTGCGGTCGTCGTCAGCGACAATGATGGTTCCGTCCATTTCAGGCCTCCTTGCGAGGTTCGCGCCAAATTGGCAGCAATACCTTGAATTTTGTTTTCCCGGGTTCCGAGATGCACTCGACCACTCCACCGTGGTCCGCGATAATCTTCGAGACCAGCGACAACCCCAACCCCGAACCCGTTGCTTTGGAGCTGACGAATGGGTCAAAAATATCGTTGATCAAATCCTGCGGAATTCCAGCACCGTTGTCGGTGATAGTTACCTCCAACGGTAAGCTTTCGGATTTCTGGCCGGGCAGTTGCAGGCGCACACCGGGCCTAAAGGCCGTCTTGATGGTGATCGTACCACCGACCTTCGGAGCCGCTTCAGCAGCGTTTTTCAACAGATTTTGAAAGACTTGTGACAATTGGTCGGCATCCCCGATAACGGGCGGAAGCGATGGATCAAATTCTTCGATAAATCTGGCGTGTTCAGCAAATCCCACCTCAGCGGCCCTTTTGGCGCGGTCCAGAATGTCGTGAATGTTAACCGCCTCGCGCTGCGCTGGGCGAAGGTCACCGAATTGCTCCATACGCTCAACCAACCGGCCAATACGTTTTATCTCATCTTGAATAAGCGTTGTAAGCTCTTGGTCGTCCTTATCAATGCTCATCGCTAGCAGTTGCGCCGCGCCGTTAATGCCTGCCAACGGGTTGCGTATTTCGTGCGCCAACATCGCCGCCATTCCCGCCACAGAACGTGCCGCGGACCTATGGGTCAGGCTTCGGTCCATCTTCTCGGCCAACCCACGCGGATGGAGCAACAACAGGACCTGCCCGTTCGGCATCCCGGTTGCGTGCAGATCATTTAGGCGCGGCGGGTTGTCCGCCCAGCTCAACTCAATTCCATGTTGAACCACAGAGCCAGACCCTTTCCGAGCCTGCTCCACCATATTCTGAACAACGCTACCTTCGCCGATAATGGCAGATAGTTGCTTGCCGCGCATTTGGCGAACCGACGTGCCGCTAAAAGACTCCGCCGCTGGATTGCAGGTCAAGAAACAGTTATCTTCTTCAATCGCGAACGCCGGATAGGGAATTGCCCCCCACAGAGCCTCAAAATTCGTTTCAGTCATGCCGCGACCTCGATTGAGGCGCCGCAGTTTTTCAAACCTTCGGTCAAGCGTTGCAAAACGACGGTGGCGTCCCGTTCACGGATGATTAAGTTTCGCAGCTCCATGCCGCCCTCCAAACGCTCCAGATACCAACCCAAATGCTTGCGGGCATTTCGGACACCCAAGTCTGGCCCGTAAAACCGGATCATATCTTCGTAATGCGTAAGGACCACTTCAGCCAAATCACTTCCCTGCGGGATACCGCTATATGTTTGACCAGAAATCTCCGCTGCGATCTGTGCCAACATCCATGGTTGTCCCTGTGCACCACGACCAACCATTACGCCATCCGCGTTTGACAGTTTCAATGCGCGTTCGGCGGATTTTGCGTCGATGATATCCCCGTTCGCGATCACCGGAATGTCAACGGCGGACTTCACAGCACTAATAGCACCCCAATCCGCCACGCCCTTGTAAAACTGACATCGCGTGCGGCCGTGAATTGTTATCATCTGCACACCAGCCTCTTCCGCCCGTTTGGCGATATCGGCGGCGTTAAGACAATCATCATCCCATCCAAGGCGCATCTTCAACGTTACCGGTACGTCAACAGCACTGACCACCGCCTCGATCAATGTCAGCGCGTGATCTGGGTCTTTCATCAAGGCGGACCCGGAATACCCTGTCGTTACCTTCTTGGCAGGACACCCCATGTTGATATCAACGATCCGGGCACCTTGATCCGCAACCAACTTGGCACATTCAGCCATCCAATACGCCTCACGCCCCGCAATTTGAACCGAGGTCCGGTCATTCCCGAACCCCAACTCCGCTCGCGCCCGTGTTGATGGCTTGGCCTGAACCATTTCCTGACTGGCAACCATTTCGGACACAACCAACCCGGCCCCGAAACGCAAAACCGCATTGCGGAACGGCAAATCCGTGATTCCGGCCAACGGAGCTAGAAAGACCGGAGGGTCTAAGGTTAAATTTCCGACAGTAACGGGCAAAATGCCTAATCCTTGTGCAGTTTTGTCAGAACTACAGCAGAGGCAAGTTTTCAGCAACAGTTTTACCTGCTCCATTGTGAAGCACACGTGTGTTGCGCTATGCAGGACCAAACACCGGAGGTCGTATGAAAGTCGCAGGGTTAATAGTTGCAGCAGGACGCGGGAAACGCGCCGGAGGGGGCATCCCCAAGCAATACCGGAACCTTAACGG
>CALCGO010000495.1 GCA_937901055.1 uncultured Rhodobacterales bacterium | reverse complement strand
CGCACAAAGGTTTTACTTAAGTCTCTTTTGAAGAGTCACTGATTTATCACACAGTGTTTTATCACACAGTGTGGCAGAGGGTGTTGTCAGACGAATGAGAACTCGCATCGGATTGCAAGCGCAGCCTGAGCCTATGCGCTCAATAATTGACGCCACTCAGTAAGAACGGTGGTTCGATTGAACTTGAGCGGAAAACGAACATAAAGCATCACAGCCAGGCGGATGATCTTAGAGATCGTTTTAAAGTACCTAAATGGGGAGTGTTTTGTCATACGGAGAGACTACGAAACCGCACGACCCGTCTCAAGTTAGATTTGTCTGACAGTACCATTGTTTTTAAACAAACTCTCTTTCTACACGCCCCTTAAATTCCTTTGCAAAAAACTCTTCACCATTCAAATATGATTTAAGTGTATGCTTAGTATATAAATTTTCAACATCACAAGTCATTTCAGCCGTTACATGCGTACGCCACATCTGACCCATTCGCCCCCCAGTTTGTTCCCACTCTGCTGTCGCTTTTGCCGAAGTTGGATCATCTGGGTGAATGTAAAAATTTTCTTTCATCCATGAACCGGAAATCAACCCGTGGGTTAAATCTTTGTTCTCTCCGTTGTCAGCAAAAATTGAGGTCGTGACAATACCAGTCTTTACATCTGTTGCAGTGGCTCGGTCATAGGATGCTGGCCGCAACTCTTCCGTCTTCCATGGTGGAGCGCCAACTGGCTCTTCGAATTCAATTTCATCACCAGTATTTGTAATCGGTCGCGAAGGAATTTCTATGGATCCATAATGAATGGAAACTTCGGCTTTTTCTGGCGATGGCCAAATTTTTGGCCAATAGCAAGTTGAAACGGCGATCCGTAGCCTGTGATCGGCTGGAATGTTATATGCAATCTGATCTAAACTTAGTTGAACATCATACCTCTGGTGTGGAGATAACTCGCTCGGATGTTCATGGGATGTATGATGCGTGAGATTTAAAACACCATAAGTAATTAAAGCACTGGTTCCATCCGGTCGCAGATCGTTTAACCGAACGACTAACTGAGCTTTGGGCTTGTCTGAGGAAACATTCAAGCGAAGGATCGGTGCGCCAATGATGTCAATGCTGTGATTTAAAGGTTCTCCATCAAAGCATGCGGAGGATGCGTCATCTAACGCTTGTTCGTCTGGCAATTCGGCTGCAAAGGCAAAAGGGAAGTATTCTCCGCTAGATTGGCCGCAATGTTCGGGAGATTTCACTTTGATTTCGAAATTGGTTGAGCTGTTGCATAAACCATCCGGACAAAGAAATAGCTTTTTTTTGTTGATGTTTGATGAAGGCCAATCTTGTTCCGAGATCCACCGACCGGGCCGTGTCTCATACCATCTTGCCGGGCTAACTGATTCCATGACATAGGCGCGGTAATCTGGATCAGATTCTACGTGTGTTTCTATCCCTTTCAACCATTTGTCCCACCACCGCTTAGATTCTTGAAGAAACCCAATAGCTGGCTTTGGTCCCGCATAATGGGGATACTTATGGTTCCAAGGACCAACAATGCCTTTTACTGGCGAGGTTAGGTTTTCAACCAAATTGGCGATCGTATTGCGGTATCCATCGTGCCATCCGCCCACGGATAAAACTGCGGCCTCTACGCGACTAAAATCCTCGCAAATGGAGCCATGTTTCCAGTAATCATCACGTTTTTGATGGCCTAACCAATCAATCCAATTGAAAGGTTGGTTCTCTAATCTGTTTTTCCAAATAGATGTCCATTTATCACCGACAATTTTCGGATCAGGTGGGCGTGAAGAATAAGACATCATGTTCACTGACCAACCAAAATTCTCTAATAATAGGCTGCCCCCTTTAAAGTGAATGTCGTCCGCATAGCGATCAGCAGAAGAGCAGATCGTAATAACAGCTTTTAGAGCTGGTGGACGCAAGGCAGCAACTTGAAGCCCGTTAAATCCTCCCCAAGAGATGCCTTGCATGCCGACGTTTCCATTGCACCATTTCTGGCGTGCAGCCCAAGCAATGACATCACATGCGTCTTGCAGTTCTTGTTTGGTGTATTCATCTGTCATTAGACCTTCTGATTCACCGTTTCCGCGCATATCTGTCCGAATGCAGCAGTAACCTTGGCCCGCCATCCAAGGGTGGCTAAACTGGTCCCGTACGATGGTACCATCACGTTTCCGATAAGGTAGATGTTCTAAAATCACCGGCACAGGGTTTCTAGCTGCATCTTCCGGCATCCAAACACGCGCGGATAATCGACAACCATCGGGCATCACAATGCCCATATCCTGATGTTCTATAATTTTGCGTGGGAAAATGGTTTCGTATCTCATTTGATCATCCAATTTTAAAAAAAGCGACCAACGATTTGGCCGCTTTTTCTAGCCACTTTATCTGATTGGGGTCCTTACGCAAACCACCAACGTTCAGATACTTTGTTCCCATCGTTGATCCAATTCGCTGCAACATCTGGACCATGGGTCAATTTTTTGCTGTGTGCATGGATATAGTTTGCCCACATAGCAACTATCGCGCCACCATCATCGTGAAGCAAGCGTTGTGCTTCAAAATACTGACTGCGACGTTTGGCTTCGTCTGTCTCAGAACGGGCTTCGGTGATAACAGCGTTGAAACGATCTGCCGCTGGCGTATCTCTCCATGCTGTATCATTCCAGTTGTTGTCAGATGTATAAGCAGAAGAGTACATCCAGTCTTGGGTCGGACGACCACCCCAATAACAGGCACACCAGCCTTTTTTGTTCCAAACGTTTGACCAATAACCATCATTTGGTTCGCGGACCAATTCGATATCAATGCCTGCTTTCTTGGCAGAAGCAGCGATCAATTGGCCAGCATCTACGGCGCCTGGGAATGCAGCATCTGCAACAGAAAGCTGAATTGGGCCAGAGTGACCAGATTTTTTATAGTGTGCGGCCGCTTTTTCTGGATCGAATGTACGTTGAGCAATATCCGTGTTCAAGAATGGCATCGCCGCAGAAACTGGAATATCGTTTCCAACAACACCGTGGCCAAGAAGGATTTTTTCTACCAGTTCATCTCGATCAATAGCATATTTCAATGCCGTACGAAGTTCCGCATTACCAAATGGCTCTACATTAAGGCGCATAGGAAACGTATAGTGCTGGGTGCCTGTTGTTTCCAAGATATTCAGCGATGGAACACGGGCCAACAAATCAACTGTTTTGGGATCAACATTGTCGATCAAGTCAACGTCTCCATTCATCACCGCCGATTGGCGGGCTGTTCCATCAAGAATTGAGATTATTTCGACTTCGTCGAAATGTGCATGTCCTTCTTTCCAATAGTTTGGATTCCGGATGAATGTAGACCGTACACCTGGCTCATACTTTTGCAGCATGTAGCCGCCAGTGCTATTATCTTGCTGCGTCGCGTCGACGTTTCCATCTCCATCAGATGCCATAATCATAAAGTGATAGTCGCTGACTATATATGGAAAATCAGCATTTCCACTTTCAAGTTCAAAGATTACTCGATGATCGCCATCTTTTTTAATCTCTTTAACTGATGTAATCAGACCTTTTGCGGCTGACTTAGTATCTTCGCCACGGCTATAGTTGAATGTTGCGATAACATCATCTGCAGTCAAAGACTTTCCGCTGTGGAACGTAACGCCTTTTCGTAGGTTAAAAACCCAAGTTTTTGCACCAGCAGACGCTTCCCAGCTTTCAGCTAGTTCTGGGCGTAATTTGCCGTTATTTCCAACTTCGGTAAGATGGTTGCCGCGCGTATAAAGAACATTTTGCGAGAAGCCGTTGGTTGATGTTGATGGATCAATCGTATCTGTCGTGCCGCCATACCCTGTCCCGTGACGTAGCTTGCCGCCTTTTACAGGCGTCATGGCCATTACGTCTGTTGCCATTGTCATAGCAGCTGGCAAGACAACGCCTGCCGCCAGCATTGAAGTAATAAATTGACGTCGGCCAATTCGACCACTGCCAAGTTTTTCTTTTTGATCTTTAATAAACGCCTTTTTCATGTTGCGCATTTTATCCTCCCAGATTTTGTATTTAATTATTATGTTGTTCTAGTTCAGCACGAACACAGTTTAAAAGGAAGTAAATTTTCTGGTAAAAGAAATTTGATTTTGCAAAATTTTAAAAGCGTAAGCACGAGGTTTTGCGAAAGGCCCTTTACACTTAACATCTGGCTCGCTTAGCGTAATGCAAAAGAACTAAGCATTAGTTGCCAGTTTCGAGAGTTGGGAGGCACTCGTTTGAACCCAGTAATTACAACAATTGTACAGCGGCTAGGCCTTGGTATTTTAACCCTCTTTTTGGTTTCACTCATCATTTTTTCCGCTTTAACCATGCTTCCGGGCGATTTTGGTGAATCAGTTCTCGGCCAACAAGCCCTACCAGAAACTGTTGAAGCATTTCGCCGTGAATTGGGATTGGATAAACCCGCTTGGCAAAGATATCTTTCGTGGGTAGCTTCAGTGGCTCAAGGTGATTTAGGAACATCTTTTTCTGGCAGAGCTGCCTCTGGAAACGACAATTCTAGAATGGTAATTGACCTGGTGGCGCCTCGGCTAAAGAACACATTGTTTCTTGCAGGCGTGACGGCGGCAATTGCGGTACCGCTTTCTTTGTTTCTTGGTATTATGGCGGCATTAAAGCGCAATTCAATTTATGACCGCACGGTCAATGCTGTAACCTTAACAACAATTTCTTTCCCAGAATTTTTCCTAGCATATGTGCTGATTGTACTGATGGCTAAGTATTTCCCAACACTTGCAAATGTCACCGAAGATATGCTCTTAGGCGAGCGTCTTTACAAAATCGCTTTGCCCTCATTGACCATGACCCTTGTAATTATCGCGCACATGATGCGCATGACGCGTGCCTCAATCATCAATCTACTTTCCAGCCCTTATGTTGAAATGGCCCAACTAAAGGGCGTTTCAAAATCTAAAGTTATCTTGAAACACGTGATGCCCAATGCTTGGGCACCGATCGCAACCGTTATTGCCTTCAATCTCGGGTATCTGGTGGTAGGTGTCGTCGTCGTCGAAGTTGTCTTCGTTTATCCAGGTATTGGTCAGTTGATGGTGGACTCTGTGAGTTCTCGCGATATCCCAGTTGCCCAAGCCTGCGCCCTAATATTTGCAGCAACCTATATATTATTGAACTTGCTTGCCGACATTATCGGAATTGTAACGAACCCAAGGCTTTTGCATCCAAGATGAATAAAAAAACAAAATATTCAGCGGCAGGTGAGGTCGGCGATGTCCGCGTCAGACGTACACGTTGGGGACGCATGAAAATTACACTTAGCAAAGCACCAATTTCTGCATGGTTCGGAATGTTTGTTGTGGCTTGTTATGCGTTCGTGGCCGTCTTCGCACCATTATTGGCTCCCTTTGGTGAGGCAGAAATATTTGCCAAAGCCGATTTGCCCTGGGCTTGGCACGACGGAAACGCAAAACACTTCTTTGGAACAGATCAAATTGGGCGAGACACGCTCTCTCGTCTAATTTATGGTGCAAGAAATACAATTGGAATTGCGTTGGTGACAACCTGTTTATCATTCTTGATTGGTGGCTCTTTAGGTTTGATTGCGGCGATTAACCGTTCTTGGTTGGATCAGTTTTTAAGCCGCGGTATCGATGTTCTGATGTCTATACCCAGCCTTATTTTTGCGCTCATGTTGCTCAGCATTTTCGGCTCCTCAATTCCTTCATTGATCATGATTATTGCTGTACTTGATTCGACGCGCGTCTATCGTTTGACACGGTCAGTAGCTATCAATGTGGCCATCATGGATTACGTAGAAGCAGCGACACTTCGCGGAGAAGGGCTTGAGTGGATCATGCGTCGCGAAATCCTGCCTAATATTATGACACCGCTTGTTGCTGAATTTGGTTTAAGGTTTTCATTTGTTTTTTTAACGATTTCGGCCCTCTCTTTCCTTGGCCTTGGAATTCAACCTCCAACAGCAGATTGGGGCTCTATGGTGCGTGATGGATCGCGGTTTATTCAATTTGTTGCATTCGATTGGACCCTTGCCTTGCCGTCATTGTTACCGGCTGGTGCTGTTGCGTTGCTAACGGTTGCTGTGAATTTTGTAGTCGATTGGTTCTTGCATATGACAAGTGGCTTACGTGATGAAATCTGATCCCAAAATCAGCGGCTCAAAAGACGACGTGCTATTGGACATGCGCAATGTTATAATTGACGGGTTTAGTGATGAACAATGGCACCCGATCATCAAAGGCGTTGATCTAACTCTTAGACGTGGTGAAGTCTTAGGTTTGATAGGCGAGTCGGGCGCAGGAAAGTCTACATTGGGCAAGGCGGCGATGGGCTACGCGCAACCGGGCTGCGCCATCAAGTCTGGTTCAATTGTGTTTGATGGAATTGATTTGTTAACCGCGACTGAAGCGGAGAAAATGGACTTGTGGGGGTCACGTATCGCATATGTTGCGCAATCTGCCGCAGCGTCTTTCAATCCTGCGCATCGTCTAATTGACCAAACAATTGAAGCGACGGTTGGGCATGCAGTAGCCACTGATATAGAGGCCCGAAAAGACGCTGTTGAGTTGTACGGCGCGCTTAGTTTGCCGGACCCAAAAGAGATCGGCCAACGCTACCCGCACCAAATTTCTGGCGGACAATTGCAGCGTGTGATGACTGCGATGGCAATGTCTCCGCGACCAGATCTCATTATTTTTGACGAACCGACCACTGCGTTGGACGTCACTACACAAGTTGAAGTTTTGTTATCGATACGTTCGATTGTCGAACGTTTTAATACTGCTGCAATTTATATCACCCATGACTTGGCAGTCGTCGCGCAAATGGCAGATCGTATTAAAGTTCTTCGGTATGGGGAAGAAGTTGAAGACGCGGAAACAAACACTATGTTAGAGTATCCCAAGGAGGATTACACTAAATCCCTTTGGTCTGTGCGAGCATTGGAAAAGCCAGAAGATCCGTCCGATGATATCGTTCTCGATATCAAAAACATCGACGCCGCATATGAAAAATCCGTTAAGGTCTTAAAAAACGTTTCTATTAAAGTTCCTAGAGGTCGAACCGTATCCATTGTTGGGGAATCTGGTTCTGGAAAATCTACTACAGCGCGCGTAGTGGCAGGCCTCATGCCACCTTTAGGGGGGACGATTACCTTCAATGGGCAAACTTTACCACCATCGATCAAAGAACGCAGCAAAGATCAACTGCGGCGCATTCAAATGATTTATCAGATGGCTGATACGGCGATGAACCCAAAGCAAACAGTCGGGGAAATCATCGGACGCCCCTTAAGTTTCTATCATGATATGTCTAGCGCTGAGGAAGAGCGCAGAGTTATAGATTTGCTAAAAATGATCGAACTGGATGAAACGTTTATAGACCGTTTGCCGAGTGAACTTTCAGGGGGCCAAAAACAAAGAATTTGCATCGCACGAGCGCTCGCAGCCGAACCCGAAGTTATTATTTGTGACGAAGTCACTTCAGCGCTTGATCAGGTTGTCCAAGAGGGCATTTTGACGCTTCTTCTTAAGCTCCAAAAAGAACTTGGAATTACATATCTGTTTATTACCCATGATATTGCAGTGGTTACCGCTATTTCAGATGAAATCGTTGTCATGTACCAAGGAGAGGTTATTGAACAGGGTTTGAAAAGTAAAGTTCTTCACCCGCCTTATCCAGACTATACAAAATTGTTGTTAAATTCTGTTCCAGAGATGGATCCCAATTGGTTAGACAGGTTCGTAGATGCAAGAAATTCAGGCACCCAGAACATCAAGTAAAAGGCGAAATAAACGGGATAGTACAGTTCTTGATACCTTCTCCAACAAGCCGAATACTTCTGGGATACAAGGTGGAAAATACAAGCCTCTTGATAATGCGGCACTAGCAAATATAGACCAAGCCGCCCAAAGAATTTTATCATAAATTGGCATGTCAGAAGTACCAACGGTGCTGTCAGACGAATGAGAACTCGCATCGGATTGCTGGCGCAGCCTGAACCTATGCGCTCAATAGTTGGCGCCACTCAGTAAGAGCGGCGGTTCGATTGAGCTTGAAATTGTCTCGTGAGTAGAAGTGGCGCTCCTGATTGAAATGGTTGTGGACTGAAGAGTGGACTGCAGCGAACTTCTGCAGACAGCGGACGAAATCTGTTCCACCAAAACCGAACTGTTTCGTGGCTGATCTCAATGCCTCGTTCGTGCAGAAGATCTTCCACGTTACGGAGTGAGAGCGGAAAACGAACGTACAGCATCACAGCCAAGCGGATGATCTCAGGGCTCGTTTTAAAATACCTGAATGGGG
>CALCGO010000494.1 GCA_937901055.1 uncultured Rhodobacterales bacterium | reverse complement strand
TTCACTAAAGCAGGCGTTCCGGCTGACCTGTTCCAGAATGTGTTCCTAGATCATGACACCACATCGGCGCTGATCGCAGGTAACAACTTCGGCTTCGTGAATTTCACAGGATCAGTCGGTGGCGGCCAGACTATGGAACGCGCAGCGGCTGGGACTTTCACTGGCGTCGGCACAGAACTCGGCGGTAAAGACCCTGGATATGTGATGAACGACGCGGACCTCGACGCTGCCGTTGACACACTTATCGACGCGGCGATGTTCAACTCCGGTCAATGCTGCTGCGGGATCGAGCGTATTTACGTGATCGACAGTCTCTACGATGCCTTCGTGGCAAAAGCCGTGGCGATTGTGAACGGCTTCAAGCTGGGCAATCCGCTTGATGCCGAAACCACGATGGGGCCAATGGCTAACATCCGTTTTGCGCAAGAAGTCCGTGCCCAGACGATGGAAGCGATTCACATGGGCGCGAACGCACTGATCGACATTGCTGATTTTCCCATGGACGATGGCGAGGGTACTTACCTAATGCCGCAAATCCTAACGGACGTTAACCACGACATGCGCGTCATGCGCGATGAAAGTTTCGGGCCTGTGGTAGGCATCATGAAGGTTTCCTCAGACGACGAAGCCATCGCGTTAATGAACGACAGCGAATTCGGTCTGACTTGCTCGCTTTGGACTGCCGACGCTGACCGTGCAGCAAAAATCGGGCGCGAACTGGAAACAGGCACTGTGTTCATGAACCGCGCCGACTACCTCGACCCTGCCCTTTGCTGGACGGGCTGTAAAAACACTGGCCGTGGCGGAGCGCTCTCCGTTCTTGGCTTCCAAAATCTCACACGACCAAAATCATACCACCTTAAGAAAGTCACATCATGAACTTGTTTGGAAACTGGTCTTATCCAACCGCAATCAAATTCGGCAACGGCCGGATCAAAGAATTGGCTGATGCCTGCGCCGCCACGGACATGAAAAACCCGCTGCTGGTAACGGACAAAGGCCTTGCGAACTTGCCGATCACGCAAACCACGTTGGACATCATGGACGCCGCCGGCTTGGGGCGCGCCATGTTCTCAGACGTGGACCCAAACCCGAACGAGAAAAACCTTGAGGCGGGTGTGGCCATGTATAAAGCTGGCAACCACGACGGCGTTATCGCGTTTGGTGGTGGCTCTGGCCTCGATCTTGGCAAAATGGTTGCTTTCATGGCTGGCCAAACCCGCCCGCTTTGGGATTACGAGGACGTAGGCGACTGGTGGACTCGCGCCGACGCCGATGCCATTGCCCCAATCATCGCTGTGCCGACAACGGCTGGTACTGGCTCCGAAGTTGGGCGCGCCAGCGTTATTACCAACTCCGAAACCCACGTGAAGAAAATCATTTTCCACCCGAAGGTTCTTCCAAGCATCGTGATCTGCGATCCAGAACTAACCGTCGGCATGCCATCTTTCATCACTGCCGGAACCGGAATGGATGCCTTCGCGCATTGTCTGGAGGCATACTCGTCGCCGCACTACCACCCGATGTCGCAAGGTATCGCAGTCGAAGGCCTGCGCTTGGTCAAAGAATACCTACCACGCGCTTTCGCCGACGCGGGCGATCTGGAAGCCCGCGCGCATATGATGAGCGCGGCCATGATGGGGGCCACCGCGTTCCAAAAAGGTCTTGGCGCAGTACATGCGTTATCGCACCCGATTGGCGCGGTCTATGGCACGCATCACGGTACTACCAACGCCGTCGTTATTCCGCCAGTGCTGGACTTCAATCGTTCCTATATCGAGGGCCGGATTGAAGTGTTGAATGGCTATCTAGGTCTTTCCGGTGGATTTGACGGCTTTAAAACCTACGTTCAGGAATTGAACGACAGCCTAGGCATTCCCAAGAACCTGACCGAGATGGGCGTAAAGGCCGACAACATCGACGAGCTGTCAGTGATGGCTATGGCCGACCCAAGCGTTGGTGGCAATCCAGTGGAAATGACCTTGGAAAACACCAAAGAGCTTTTCAAAGCCTGCATGTAAAACCTCGTGGTCCCACATAAAGGCGGGGCCACGCCATATTCCGACCGCACAGCTGAACGCGGGACCATCTTCATGACATTTTCATGAAGACACCCAATCCCCTCTTTGCATTCTCGTCAAAATATGGTTCAAGACGCACAGAACGTCCCTTTGGCCCAAGGGATAGCTCTGCTATTTGGACCAAACGACGAAGGGTGTCTGCGTGATACTACCTATTCTAAAAAAACTGCGTTCCGCTTTCTGTAGCTCCTTGAAACTCCTGCGTAACAGCGGGGTTCTGTAAATGGCTGCTCGTATTATCCCTGTCGATGCCTTCGACCTGATCATTTTCGGCGCATCCGGCGATCTGGCACAGCGCAAAATTCTGCCTGCCCTTTACCACCGCCTTGTTGCCGGACAATTACCGCCGACCGCCCGCATTATCGGCGCTGCACGCAGTAAATGGAGCCGTGAAGAGTTCGTTGCAAACGCCGCCGAAAGTTACGAAGAATTCGTCCCCAAGCACGAACAAAACTCCGAAATGCTGGCGACATTCTTGAATTGCTTGCACTACATTCCGGTTGACGCCATGGGCGAAGACGGATGGGATGAGTTGGCAACGCTAGTCAACGATAACCCCAATCCTGTGCGCTCGTTCTACCTGTCAGTTGGTCCGTCGTTATTCGGCCCCATCGCCAATCGCCTGTCCAAACTAGGCATCGCCACACCAGACAGCCGTATCGTTGTCGAAAAGCCATTCGGTCATGACCTCGCTTCTGCGAAGGAACTTAACCGCCAGCTTGGCACCTGTTTTGACGAGCATCAGATATATCGCATCGACCATTATTTGGGCAAAGAAACAGTCCAAAACCTCATGGCTTTGCGTTTCGCCAATGCGCTGCTGGAACCCGTTTGGAATGCACAGCATGTTGACCACGTGCAAATTAGTGTGTCTGAATCCATCGGTGTAGAAGGACGCGGCGGGTATTACGACCACTCTGGCGCCATGCGCGATATGGTGCAAAACCACCTGATGCAGCTGCTCTGTCTTACCGCGATGGAGCCACCTGCAAAGTTCAATGCTGACGATGTTCGGGATGAAAAACTTAAAGTCATCCGCTCGCTCGATCCGGTTAAGGTTGATGACATTGTTCGCGGTCAGTACCGTGCAAACGCGCAGGGTGACAGTTACAAAGACCACGCCGAGAACCAAGGTAGTACCACAGAATGCTTCGTAGCATTGAAAGCCCACATTTCGAATTGGCGTTGGGCCGGTGTGCCATTCTATCTGAGAACTGGCAAAAAGCTACGAGCCAGAATGTCTGAAATCGCGGTCATCTTCAAAGACCCGCCGCACTCCATCTTCCCTCAAGCCGAACGTCGTCACGGCGGCAATTCCCTCGTTATCCGCCTGCAACCGGATGAAGGCATAACGATGCACATGATCATTAAAGAACCCGGGCAAGGTGGTTTCCGCCTAACCGAAGTCCCCTTAGACATGAGCTTCGCCGAAGCCTTGGGTGACAACGGCGAACACGTCGCCGACGCCTATGAGCGCCTGATGATGGACGTGATACGCGGCGACCAGACCCTGTTCATGCGCGGCGACGAAGTCGAG